>JAICSG010000054.1 GCA_025937035.1 Thermoanaerobaculia bacterium
AGAGGAGATTTTCAGAACAGAGAGGGTTGGGACAGTGAGGGCTCGCCCCGAAGGGGCGGTGCTCCTCAATCCGCCAGCACCCCCTCCACCAGCCGCCGCCGGGGGCCGCGGAGGCGCTTCTGGCGGGAGCGCCGCTCGAAAAGGCGGATCTGCAGGAGCTCGCGGTCGGCGTGGTCGATCGTCCGCTCCAGGCTCTCGGTGCCGTGGCGGGTGGCCCAGCCGAGGGAGAAGGAGGGGATGTCCTGCTCGGCCGCGGTCAGGCGCAGGCGCTGCCCCACCTCGGCCACATAGTGCGCGGAGGCCCCGAGCAGCAGCAGCAGGAACTCGTCGCCTCCCATCCGCACCACCGCGTCCTCGGAGCGGGCGTTCAACTGCAGGAAGCGGCTCACCTTGATCAGCACCTCGTCCCCCGCCTGATGGCCGAAGTCGTCGTTGAATTCCTTGAAGTTGTCCACGTCGACCACGATCGTGCCCCAGGTGTCGAAGGAGCTCAGCCGCTTCTGGACCTCCCCCAGGAAGCGCCGGTTGTAGCAGCCGGTCAGGGGATCGCGCAGGCTCGCCTCGTGGAACCGGCTCTCGAGCTGCTTGCGCCCCGAGATGTCGATCAGGATGCCGTGGTAGAGGAGCTGGCCGGTCTCGGCGTCGCGCATCACGTGGCAACTGTCGAGCACCGTCCGCTCCTCCCCGTCCGGCCGGCGGAGGGTGAGCTCGAGCTCCCGCACCTCCCCCGCGTCGGCCAGCAGCTCCATCTCCCGGTCCCGCTGCGCCGGATCGGCGAAGAGATCCTGGGCCCGGTGGCGCCGCAGCTCCTCGACCGTGGGGACGCCGAGGATCTCCAGGCAGGCGGGGTTGGCGTCCAGAATCTCCCCGGCCTCGTTTGTAATATAGACACCCTCCCGCAGGTTCTCGATGAACAAACGCAGGGTCTCAGGGTCCTGCAGGCTCTGAAAGCGGCCTTGGGGCATTGTTAGATCTCCCGGCGAGGTACGGCTCGCCCAAGTCGCACTACGACTAAGAGGCAAGATCGGGGCCAGGTTTGCCGTAGGGCGACCCGAGACGTCCGGGCTTCAGCGGGGATAGTTTAGCAGAAGAATATTCTCAATCACGCATTGCTCTTCGCGGAGGGCTTCAGGTACCGCTCCCGGAGAATCGCCACATGGTGCGCCGTGTGCCCGGCCGTGATGTAGGCCAGGGCCCTCACGGTGACCGGGTTGTCGCTTGCGACGCCGCTCCGCATCCAGGCCTCGGCCGGCAGATTGCGGAAGAGGGTCAGGGTCGCCTGGCGGACGGCCCGGAAGTCCTCGACGTGCCGGGCCCAGGAGATCTCGTCGGACCGGGCGGCGGGGACGGCGACCTCCTGGTCGAAGCTGGGCAGCGGGTGGTCGAAGCCGCGGGCGAACCACAGGGCACGGAAGACGAACACCCGCTCGGTGTCGGTGATGTGGTTGAGCACCTGGCGGATGCTCCACTTGTCCGGCCCGTAGCGGTGCAGGGATTGTTCCTCGGTGATGCCGCCCAGGAGGGCCTGCATCTCGCTCACCTGGGACTCCAGGACCCCGAGGACGTCGTCGCCCTGGACCTGGTCGATGTAGCGGGAGTAATACGACGCGGCCTCCTGGGGCTCCGGACGTCCTCGCATGGCTCTCCTCCTCCCGGCTCATCGGGCGTTCGCGCGGCGGATGGCGTGGATTCTAGCCTACCTTCCGGGAGAGAGGGCCCAGCCGGTCTCCATCGCGCTCAGGCGACGGCGACCGGCTGGAGCTTCGCCTTGAGCTGCTCGGTCAGATCGATCTCCTGGCGCAACCCGATCTTGTACTCCCGCGTCACCGCGTGATGGAGCTCGTGCAGCAGCTCGTCATGGCGCTTGGCAAGAAGCTTCAAGAGGTATTCCCGTTCCTGATCGTTCATGGTGGTTTCCTCCTGTGCTCATCCTAACGCTCCCCGGCTCGCCCCGCGAAGGGGCGGCGATTCCCCTCGAAGGGGCCGGAGCTCCCCTCTTTGCCCCCAAGTCACCCGACGCTGCCCTGGTATACCGCCCAGGCACAGACGACCGCGAGACCGAGGGCCCCCAGGAGCCCCAGCGCGAGGACCGGCGCGACGCGATAGACCTCGGGATTTTCCTCGCGAGGGCAATCGCGCAGGAACATGGCATACGCGACGCTGGCCAAAAGGATCCCGGCCACGACGTCGAGGACGTAGTGCTGCTTGGTGAAGAGTGTGGAGAGCCCCACGAGCGAGGCACAGATGATCCCGCCAATCCCCACCCCGCGATGCACGCGAGAGCAGGCCAGCGCCGACACGAAGGAGTGGGCAACGTGGAGGGAAGGGAAGCAGTTGTACGGCGGATCGGCCGAGTAGAGGAACCGGAGCCCCCAGGCGATAAATCCCTGTCCAACGACCTCGACCGGCCGCAGTCCTTGAGTCGGATAAATGAAAAAGCAGACATACGCCGTGATCCATACCGTCAGGTAGGCCAGGACGGTACGGCGGATCTGCTCCGGTTGGCGCACGACGAAAACCGGCAGCAGGATCAGGAATAAATACAGCGATCCATAGACGAGCGCCCAGGCGGGCTCAAGGGGAAATGCGCGGTCCAGGGCCACCTCGGGGCTGTGAAGCGTCCGCTCCGGCATCATCTCGGCGATGAAGATGTAGCAGGGCACCAGCAGGACGAGCACGACCATGGAAGGCGTCACCGGATAGGGCCGGCTCAACGCCTGCGCGACCAGGCTCCAGCGGCCCGGAGTTGGGCCGGGGGCAGTCAGGGAAGAGTCGTCTGTCACGACCTTGATTTTAGCCTACCTCGCGATTCTTGACTGCGGTGCTCATGGTTGACCGGCCCTCTCCCTTGCCCTATCCTGGGCCGAGCGCAGATCCAGGTCCAAGGGTTCAGCAGACATCAGGTCCACATCTTTTCTTACGCGAGGAGAACGATGATGAAACGCAACTCTCGCACGGTAAAGTCAGACGCCTGTTTCAGGTCCCTGAGCCAGGAGGAATGCCGCTTCGTCAAGGGCGGGGACAGTGGAAGCTTGCTCGCCTTTCCTTTCATCCAGCAAGCGATGCAGTCCGCACCGGGCCAGGACTCCAACGGCTGAGCCTGATCCGGTCCCCGGGACGGCGAGCGGGGAGGGCTCTTCGTAAGGCGCCTCCTCGCCGTCTTCCCCAAGATGGATATCCTGTGCTACCTTTCCTATCCTTGATGCCGAGCACCCTTCCTACGCAGGCCCCAATTTCATAATCCCTGACTTGGGTGGCTGACGCCATCCGTCCGAATTTTTCCGCTCGCGATCCTCAGGCTGCGGAGGGCTGGCGTCCCCGCGCCCGGGACCGCCATACCGATTCGTCCAGGAACCTTGAGAGGAGAAAATTATGATCGTTTCCGTACCCGGCGCTGAGCTGTTCTACTCGACTCGCGGTGAAGGCCCGTCCTGCCTCGTCCTCAGCGGCATCGGCACGAAACCCTACGAGCGCATGACGCCGCCCCCCTTGAGCGACCGCTTCCGGCTCGTCTACGTCGACCTGCGCGGCAGCGGCCAGTCGACGGGCGATCCCACGGCGCTCACCTTCGACCTGCTGGCGGAGGATCTGGAGGCCGTCCGGGCCGATCTCGGGGTGGAGCGCATTGCCGTGCTGGGACATTCGATCTGGAGCGCGCTCGCCATCGAATACGGCCGGCGCCGTCCAGAAAGCGTTTCGCACGTGATCACGGCGGGCGCTACGCCCCGCGGCGACATGGCCTGGCTGATGGCGCAATCCACCACCTTCTTCGAGGCGGACGCCTCGGAGGAACGCAAGCGGATCCTGCGCGACAATCTCGCCGACTTACCAGCGGGGGCCTCCCCGGGGCAATCCATGCTCGCGCAGACGCCCATGCGGTTTTTCGATCCCCGCTTCGACGCCGCGCCGCTGTTCGCGGAAGCGGTCCCCAGCATGGGGCTCCTCCAGCACGTCCTGGGATCTCTCACGCGGGATTGGGACGTCACCGCCGGAGCGAGCGGCCTGCGAGCTCCGCTGTTCCTGGCGCATGGGCGCTACGATTACGTGGTGCCCTACGTGCTCTGGGACGGCATCCCGGCCCAGCTCCCGGACGCGACGTTGGAGATCTTCCCGCGGAGCGGACACCAGCCGTTCCTCGAGGAGCCGGACAGCTTCGTCTCGGCGGTAAAGGCCTGGATGGACAACCGGCGCTGACAGCTCTATCCGGAAAGCGGACGGGGCTCGTCGTGCCAGCGGACCGCCCGCTTTCAGTCATGGGCAAGGTCCTCGAGATCAGAAGTTGCAGGTCTCGCGGATCGGGCTCGATCCGCAGCGCCACACGTAACCGCCCAGATAGTCCGTCTGGCACCAGCACGGGTAGACCCAGGTGCAATAGTCGTCGCGGTAGTAGCAGGAGCCGGTGCCGGCCGACGGGGTGCACGCGGCGCCCTCCTGGCTGCCGCAATCCGTGATGGCGTGGAGGGGTTTTGCCGTCGCGAAGAGTGAGAGGACCAGCACTGCGACGAGAGCCGATAACCGGAGCACGTTCTTCATGATGTCTCCCTGCAGAGGTGCCGGGGACCGCCCCCAGCCCGCGCATTATAGACGATTCTGAATCTCTCCCGCGTCTCGCCCCGCCCTCTTCCGGCTCCTCCCGCTGGCCACCCTGGGGCGGAATCCCAGGGCAAGGCCAGAGGTTACCCAGGCGAGGAGGATCTCTCGCATGAGCCGAGCCCTGTTCGCCATGGCCTTGCTATTCACCGCCCTGCCTCTCGCCGCCCAGCCGTCCAAGCCCCATTGCCAGAGCGCGCGGGAGCAGGACCCGGACACCGGGGCGATCGTCCAGAAGACCCATCTGGCGCCGCCGAGCGCGGCCAGCAGCGTCGATCCCCTCTTCGTCTGGACGTCGGACGATCCCGATTCGCTGATGTTCGCGGTGGTGCGCAACGGCGAGGCCCTCCGCTACGCCGGCTGCTTCGACATGACCCTCCAGGCGGACGGCCAGCCCATCCCCCTGACCCGCCTGCGGCATGACAAGGACCCCAACAGCCTCCGCACGGTCGTGGAGTACGTGCGGGCCGAGATCCCCTGGGCCGACGCCCAGAAGCTCGCCAAGGCGAAGTCGATCACCTTCACGGTCTGCCGGGACCATCTCTGGGTGGACGAGGAGATCGTGTGCGAGACCCGCCACGTGCTGGAGGTGGCGGAGCGGTGGCGGCGGGAGCAGGCGGAGAAGAAGTAGGGTCCCCCAGCCGGCGGGCCGTGTATCATCTACAGGTGGACAGCCGAGAGGTCTTGCGTCGATTGGAGGCTGACGGCTGGTCCAAAGTGGCCCAGAAAGGCAGCCATGTTCAGCTCAAGCATCCCAAGAAGCCGGGCCGCGTCACGCTTCCACATCCCAAAAAGGATCTTCCCAAGGGAACTGTGAGAAGCATCGAGCGGCAATCAGGAGTCCGCCTTACCTAGGAGCCCGCCATGCCAGCTTACCTCGCCCTCCTGCGCAAGGACCCGGACAGCGATTACGGGATCGAATTTCCTGATTTCCCGGGATGCGTCACGGCCGCCGAGGACATGGCGCAGGCCCGGGAGCTCGCGGAAGAGGCGCTTCTCTTTCACATCGAGGGGCTTCTCGCGGACGGCGAGCCCCTGCCAAAGCCCAGCAACTTCGAAAAGATCATGGCCGATCCTGAGAACCGTCAGGCAGCCGTGCTGCTCGTCCAGGTGCCTGACGCGGATCTGCGAAAGTCCGCCTGAATCCCTTTACACCCCGAAATACCGGGCGTCCGGGTGCTGGAACACCAGCGCCGACACGCTCGCCTCGGGCTCCATCATGTCCCCCTCGGTGAGGTGGACGCCGATCTCCTCGGGCCGGAGGGCCTTGAAGAGCTCGCGCTGGAAGGCGAGGTCCGGGCAGGCGGGGTAGCCGAAGCTGTAGCGCTTGCCGCGATAGCGGGCCGCCAGCTTGTCCTCCAGGGGGAGATCCTCGGGGTCGGGGAAGCCCCAGTACTTCCGGAGGCAGGCGTGGAGGTACTCGGCGGCGGCCTCGGCGGTCTCCAGGGCCAGGGCGGCGAAGGCGTGGCTCTTCAGGTACTCGCCCTTGTGCTTCCACTCCTCCACGCGTTCCCGCACCCCCTCCCCCGCCGTGGTCACGAAGAGGGCGACGTGATCTCCCGGTAAGACGTAATCGGCCAGGCTCAGTCCCCCCTCGCGGTTCTGGCGCGGGAAGTCCCAGGAGGCCGCCACACGGTCCGTCTTGGGGCAGCGGAGGGTGATGCGGTTGCCGTCCGCCTCGGCCGGGAAGAAGCGCCAGACGGCCCTCGCGTGCATGGCGCCGGCGCGGGCGAGATCCTTGAGATCGTCGATCACCGCCTCCAGCTTGGCCAGCTTGGCGTCCCCCTCGGCCCGCAGCCGCTTGACCGACCCTTTCAGCCCCAGGTGCTTGCCGTAGATCATCTGCGGGTTCAGGTACTCCCAGACCTTGTCGAGGTCGAGCTCCACCATGTGCCGGTCGAGGTCGGCCGGCGCGGGTACGGGGAGGTCCCGCCGGACCTCGGCCGCGGCGTTGCGGCCGGGCTCCGTGGCCTCAGCCGGCTCCGTGGGGACGTCGGCGTTGTCATAGGCCAGGAGGTCGGTGACCTCCTTCTCCAGGTCCGGCTTCTGGCCGGGATCGAGCAGCCGCTCGACCAGCTTCAGACCGTGCATGGCGTCCTTCGCATACGTGCAGAGCCCCGTGTAGGCCTGGGCGATCTTGCGGTGGGTGAAGCGCCGGGTGAGGGCCGCGCCGCCCACCAGGAGAGGGGTGTCGATCCCCACCGCCGCGAGGTCGCCGGCCGTGAGCACCATCTGCTGGGCGCTCTTGACCAGCAGGCCGGAGAGGCCGATGACGTCCGGCCGGTGCTCGCGCACGGCCTGGATGAGCTGCTCGGAAGGGACCTTGATCCCCAGGTTCACCACCGTGAAGCCGTTGTTGGAGAGGATGATATCCACCAGGTTCTTGCCGATGTCGTGGACGTCCCCCTTGACGGTGGCGAGGATGACCTTGCCGCGCGTGGAGCCCTCCCCTTCCTTCTTCTCCATATGGGGCTCCAGATAGGCGACCGCCGCCTTCATCACCTCGGCGCTCTGCAGCACCTCGGCCACGATGAGCTGGTTGTCGTTGAACAGGCGGCCGACCTCGCTCATGCCGGCCATCAGCGGGCCGTTGATGATGTCGAGGGGCTCGGGCCAGCGAGGGTCGGCCAGGGCCTGGGCGAGGTCGTCCTCCAAGCCGGTCTTGCTCCCCTCGACCACGGCGCGGGCGATGCGCTGCTCCAGCGGCAGCTCGGTGCGGGGGCGCGCCGCGACCGAGGCCTTGCCGCGGAAGTGGGCGGTGAAGGCCTCGACCGCCCTGTTCCCCGCCTCGACGTCCCCCAGGGGGAGGAAGATCAGCGACTCGGCGAGCTCCCGCTCCTCCGCCGGGATGTCCGCGTAGCGGGCCAGCTTCTCGGTGTTGACGATGGCCGCGTCGAGCCCCGCCTTGGTGCAGTGGTAGAGGAAGACCGAGTTGAGCACCTCGCGGCCGGCGTTGGGCAGGCCGAAGCTGACGTTGGAGATCCCCAGGATCGTCTTGGCGTCCGGGAACAGCTCCTTGACCGCGCGCACCCCCTCGACCGTCTGGGCGGCCGAGCCGAGGTAGGCGGCGTCGCCGGTGCCGCAGGGGAAGACCAGGGGGTCCCACCAGATGTCCTCCGGCTGGACGCCCATCTCCTCGGTCAGGATCTGATAGCTGCGGCGGGCCACCTCGACCTTGCGGTCGACGTCGACCGCCATCCCCTTCTCGTCGATCAGGCCCACCACCATCGCGGCGCCGAAGCGCCTGGCGAGCGGGACCACCTTCTGGAAGCGGTGGAGGCCGTCCTCCAGGTTGATCGAGTTGAGGACCGACTTCCCCTGGCAGTAGGTGAGGGCCCGCTCCATCACGGCGGCGTCGGTGGAATCGATCATCAGCGGCGTCTTGACCAGCCGCACCAGCCGGTCGAGGAAGGCCTCGACGTCGGCGATCTCGTTGCGGTCGGGGTCCTGGAGGCAGACGTCGAGGATCTGGCCGCCGGCCTTGACCTGGGCCCGCCCCACCTCGGCGGCGGCCTCGTGCTGGCCGGCCTGGATGAGCTGCTTGAACTTGCGGCTGCCGAGGACGTTGGTGCGCTCCCCCACCAGCACCGGCCGGTTCGATTCGGTCAGCTCGGTGGCTTCGAGGCCGGAGACCATCGCCCGCCGGTGGTGCGGAATCGCCCGCGGTGTCTTCCCCTGGACCAGCTTCGCCAGGGCCGCGATGTGGGCCGCGCTGGTGCCGCAGCAGCCGCCCACGAGGTTGAGCCAGCCGGCGTCGAGGAAGCGGCCGAGGACGCGCTCGAAGACGTCCGGCCCCTCGGTATATTGCCCCTCCTCGTTGGGCAGGCCGGCGTTGGGGACGCAGGCGACGCGCGTGCGGCAGATCTCGGAGAGGGTGCGCACGTGGTCGGTCATCAGCTCGGGGCCGGTGGCGCAGTTGAGGCCCACGTAGAGGAGGTCGGCGTGGAGGAGCGAGACGGCGAGCGCCTCGGCGTCCTGGCCGCCCAGCATGGTGCCGGTGGTCTCGATGGTGGCCGAGACGGCGACCGGAATCTGCCAGCCCGTCTGGGCGAAGGCCCGCTCGATGCCGATCAGCCCGGCCTTGATGTTCCGCGTGTCCTGGGCCGTTTCGAGGAGCAGGTAGTCGGCGCCCCCCGCCATCAGGCCCAGGGCCTGGACGCGGAAGTTTTCGATCAGCCCCTCGAAGGTGATGCCCCCGGTGACCGAGATCGCCTTGGTGGTGGGCCCCATGGAGCCGCAGACGAAGCGGGGCTTCTCGGGAGTCGAATGGCGGGCGCAGGCGGCGCGGGCGATCGCGGCCGAGAGGCGGTTGAGCTCGAAGGCGCGGTCGGCGAGGCCGTACTCCCCCAGCACCAGCGGCGTGCCGCCGAAGGAGTTGGTCTCCACGATGTCGCAGCCCACGGAGAGGTAGCCCTCGTGGACGCCGTCCACCACGTCGGGACGGATGGCGCAGAGGTTCTCGTTGCACCCTTCGAGCTCGGGGCCGCCGAAGTCCTCGGCGGTGAGCTTCACCCCTTGCAGGGCCGTGCCGGTGGCGCCGTCGAGCACGAGGACGCGCTCCTTCAGGGCCGCCAGGAGGAGCGCCGTGCGCTCGTCCACGTCGGCGGGCCGCGGTGGGACTGGAACGTCGAAGACCGGATCGCTCACTCTCTCGCCTCCTTTGCTCGTCGGCTGCCTTCCAGCAAACAACGGGCCAAAACAAAAAACCCGACTCGTGGGCATCACGAGACGGGTCTTCCGCTCCGGACATTTAATTGTCGCCGCTTCGCGACCGCATCCTCGCCTGGTGGCGAGAGGGCACCTTGGGTGTCCGTCCCAGGTTGCCGAGCCCGGCGGAGCCGGACCGCTCGTAATGCAGGAAGGAGTATACACTCTCTCCCAGCATCATGGGCAAGCTCTGGCTGGCGCTCCTCGCGGTCGTCGCACTGGGGTACTGGGGATTCACGCGCCCCCACGCCTCGGCGGCGGGCGATCCCATCGACTGGTCCGGCGAGCCCGTCCAGGAGCCCACGGACCGGCCGCCCTTCGAGATCGAGACCCGCAAGGGTGAGATCACCCTCACCCCCAGAGCCTCGTTCGACGTCTCGGCCATCGTCGCCTCGGACGAGCACTACCGCTTCGACGACGGCGCCTTCCTGGTGCCGGTGGACCTGGTGATGACCTGGGGGGAGCTGCCGGAAGAGCCCTACAAGTCGAAGGTCGACTACGGCCAGATCACCCGCTACTACTTCTGGCGGACAAACGCTCCGGACCTCGACCTCCACTACATCCAGACCCACTCCGCGAACATGCATATGATCCCGGCCGACGACAACGTCCGGAAGGCGCTGCTCGCGGTGGGCTCCGGAGACCCGGTCCGGGTCCAGGGGCTGCTGGTGAACGCGAGGCGGGACGACGGCTTCTACTGGAACAGCTCGCTCACCCGCGAGGACGACGGTCCCGGGGCGTGCGAGCTGGTATGGGTGGAAGAGATTCAGATCGGGGGGAAGGTCTACCGCTGAGCCCGGTATCCCGGGCACGCCACCACCGGCAGCGGCGGATACCGCGGGAACCACGGATCGGTCGCGGCGAGGCCGCAGCGCACGAAGACGCTGCGGCGGGAGGCCAGGAGGCGGAGGTGCTCGCAGGTGGCGCAGAGGCCCGGCGGCACGGCGAGCTTTTCGAGGAGGCGGCGGTCCTCGGCCGTGGCCTTGCGCTCTTCTTCTTCCATCAGCCCTCCCCCGTCTCGGCCTGGTGCTGGGCCAGGGCCTCCTCGGCCACCTTCCCCTCGGCCAGGGCTTCGACCTTGGCGGCGGGGCCGAGGAGGAGGAGCAGGTCTCCCGCTTCCAGACGGGTGCCGGCCTCGGGAAGGACGGGCTCCTCGCCGCGCTCGCCGCGCCGCCGGATCTCCATCACTCTCGCGCCCAGGGTCTGCGGCAGGCGGGCCTCGGCCAGGGTCTTCCCCACCAGGTGCGGCGGCACCGGCACCAGCCGGAGGGCGAAATCGGGGGGGATCTCCACGTACTGGCGGTTCGCCTGCGCATCCTGGCTGGAGACGAAGGTGGTGAGCAGCGCCTGCCGGCCCACCACCTCCTGGGCGTAGACGGCCAGCAGGTCGCGCTTGGCCAGGATGCCGAGGAATTTCCCGCCGTCTTCCACCACCGGCAGCCGCTCGTAGTCGCTCTGGGCGAAGATCTCGGTGGCCAGGTGCAGCCGCTCGTCCGGATGGATCACCCGGGCCACCGGCGTCATCAGGTCGAGCGCCACCACGGCGGTCAGGGTCTCCGGGTTCTCCAGGGCGTATTTGATGTCGTGGAGCGAGACCGAGCCGGCGAGCTTGCCGTCGTCCCCCACCACGAAGAGCCGTTGGCGCGGGGTGGCGAGGAACTTCCGGACCACCTCCGCATAGGGCTCCCCGGGCTTCAGCGTCTGGGGGTCGGGCCGCATCAGGTTGCGCGCCTTGAGCCCGGCCAGCACCGCCTCCTCCATGCGGAGGTCGATCCCCTTGCCGCGCAGGGACTCGGTGTAGATCGAGTAGGGGTGGAGGGTGCGGGCGAGCAGGCTCGACAGGATCGCGGCCAGCATCACGGGGAGGATGAGGTCGTAGTTGCCCGTGAACTCGAAGATGATGAGGATGGCGCTGATCGGCGCGTAGCTCGTCCCCGCCATCACCGCCGCCATGCCCACGGCCGCGTAGGCGCCATAGGGGGAGGCGATCCGGGGCCAGAGGGCATGCATGAACGAGCCGTAGGCGCCGCCGATCAGGGCGCCGTAGGCGATCGAGGGGGTGAACATCCCGCCCGCGCCGCCGCTCCCCCGGGTCAGGGCGGTCGCGATCAGCTTGACCGCGGCGATCCCCAGGAGAAGGAGCCCGGTGAGCTCCTGGGAGGGGGCGACGTGGGGCGGCAGCTTCAGGGTACCCGCGAGCGCCAGGTTGATCGTGCCGTACCCCCGGCCGAGGGCGTGGGGCACGTAGAGGCCGATCACCCCCAGGAGGGTCATCCCCACCACCGGATGGAAGGGCCGGGGGAGGAAGCGCAGCTTCGCGAAGGACTTCGCGCCGAGGCTGATCCCGACCATGAAGAGGACGGAGGCGAAGGCGCCGGCGATCCCCAGCCCCGCGTAGGGGAGCATCTCCCAGTAGGTCTTCAGGGCGTACTCGGGCGCCGCGTAGAGCGGCCGGTTGCCGGTGATGGCACGGGCGATGAGGGTAGCGATGACCGAGGAGGCGACGATCGGGCCGAAGATCTCCAGGGCGAAATTGCCCAGGATGACCTCCATGGCGAACAGGGTCCCCCCGATGGGGATGTTGTAGGTGGCGGCGAGGCCGGCTGCGGCGCCGCACCCCACCAGGATCTTGATCCGGTGCTGGGGCATCTCCAGCCGCTGGCCCAGCCAGGAGGAGATCATGGCCCCCAGCCGGATCATCGGGCCCTCGCGGCCGAGGGATCCGCCGGCGCCCACGGTGACGATCGCCGAGAGGGCGTTGATCAGCACCGGCCGCGGGGCGATCTTCCCTCCCGACAGCGCGACCGCCTCGATCAGCATCCCCATCCCCTCGCCTCCCCCCTCCCCCTGGGTCTTGCGGCGGCCGAGCCAGAGGATGAGCCCCAC
>JAICSG010001250.1 GCA_025937035.1 Thermoanaerobaculia bacterium
GCAGCAGCGGCCGGGCCTCGGGGGTCCCCAGATCGACCACCCCCGGCTCCCGCTGGACCTCCGCGAGATCCAGATCGGCGATCAGGTCCCGCACCACCTCCGGCGGACGCTGGGGCGTGCGATGCCCGCACCCGGCCAGGAGACTGAGAAAGCAGACGGGTAGAGCGGCCCGGCGGAGACGGCGGAGGGGGGACATGCGTGAGGGGAGAATACCTTAACCGGACGATCCGTGGCCTCGCCGCCCGGGCATGACTCCGGTCGCTCTTTGCGGCATGATGCGCCGGTGTCTCCCCGCCGCGCGCTGTTCCTGATGGCCCTGTCGGCCGCCTTCTTCGGGGTGATGGCGTTCGCGGCGAAGCTCGCCGCGCGCGGCCTCTCCGGAGGGGAGGTGGCGTTTTTCCGGTTCGTCTTCATGACGCTGCCCCTGGTGCTGGTCCCCTCGGCGGCCCGCAAGGCGGTCACGTTCCAGCGCCTGGACCTCCTCTTCTACCGCGGCGTCTTCGGCGGCACGGCGGTGCTCCTCTACTTCCTCACCATCGCGCACATCCCGGTGGGGATCGCGACGCTGCTCAACTACTCGTCACCGGTTTTCGCCGTCGCCTTCGCGGCGGTCTTTCTGGGCGAGCGGGTGCATCCGCGGCTTCTCCTGCCGTCGGCCGCGGCGCTCGCCGGACTGGTGCTCTCGGCCGGCGGGGGAGGAGAAGGGGTGCATTTCGGCCGCTGGGAGGCGCTGGGGCTCTTCTCGGCGGTCCTCTCCGGGGCCGCGGTCGCCGCCATCCGCGCGGCCCGCCGCACCGAGGGGTCGTGGGCGGTCTTCGGCAGCTTCACCCTGTTCGGGCTGCTCGCCTCGGCTCCGTTCGGGATCGCCGGGTTCCGCCCGCCGTCCCTCCGGGAGTGGCTGCTGCTCGCGATCGTGGGCGCCTGCTCGGTGGCGGCGCAGCTCCTGATGACCTACTCCTATCGCTGGGTGACCAACCTCCAGGCGGGGGTGCTCTACCAGCTCACGGTGGTGCTGAGCCTGGCCCTCGGCGTCCTGTTCCTCGGCGACCGGCTCTCCTCCGTGCAGATCTTCGGGGTGCTGCTCACCCTTTCCGGCGTGGTCGGGGTCGTATGGCTTCAGGAGACGCCGCGGGCGGTGGAGTAGCGCGGTTGGAGATGCACGTATAGAATCCCCTCTATGAAAACCCGGGCACGGGCGGGACGGCCGGGGGGGCTTCTCCTCGGCGGGATGATGCTTTTCGCGGTGGTGGCGGGGGCTCAGGGGCCTCCGGCGGGGCATGGGCCTTATTTCCCCGCGGACGCGCCCTGGTATCAGGACATCTCCGCGGCGCCGGTGGACGCGGAGTCTCCGGCGGTCATCAACTGGCTTTCCAGCGTGGGGGGATGGGGCGGCGGGCGGATGCAGATCGACTTCTCGATCGAGGTGCTGGAGGCGGACGCGAGCACGCCGTTCCGGAGCTTCACCAAGACCGTCGACTTCTTCAATCCCGACTGCGATTTTGCCACCGTCC
>JAICSG010000266.1 GCA_025937035.1 Thermoanaerobaculia bacterium
AGCGGCCCGGGAAGGTGAGATCGAGCTTGGCGGCGAGCGGAGGGGTGCCGGCCGGCACGTCGGTCGAATAGGAATTGAAGGCGGAGACCCACTCGCCGCCGGGCGGCTTGGGAGGCTCGTCGATCAGGGGCTGGAGGTAGATCCAGTCCCGCGCGTTCGCCAGCACCCAGGAGATGCCGGCGAGGATCTTCTCCGCGTGCTCGTCGGTGCCGCAGGGGGACGTGGCGGTGGGGCCGGCGATCTCCCCCGGGGAGTGTCCCCCCTCGCGGGTGCTGGTGATCGACCGCGCGAAGAGGATGTCGAGCCCGTCGTCGGGGTCCCAGAGCAGGAACGGTCCCGTCCCCCATTTGCGGTAGAGCACGAGGGCGTAGGGCTCCCGCAGCTTCTTGCCCGGCTCGTACAGCCAGACCTCCAGGGGGACGAGGAGCAGCGAGCAGTTGGACTCCACTCGCTCGGCGGGCGGGCCGTTGAGGAGCATCGCCCGGATGCGGCCGTCGTGGAGGTTGTCGCCGAAAAGGAATTTCGCCTGCTGGAGATTGGCCTCCCAGCGCTCGCGGAATTCGTTCCTGGCGGTCCGCTTCACGTCGTCGCGCTCCGCCCAGAATTTCTGGATGAAGGCGTCGCGCTGGTAGTCCTTGGTCAATGCCAGGAACGTCGCCCGCTCCTCGTCCGTGAGGAGGATCTCCACCTCGGCCAGGAATTTCTGGTACGCCTCGGGGAGCTTGGCGATGGCGGCTTTCTGGTCTTTGGTGGGGGGAGAGGCGTGGGCGAGGATCGGCCAAACGAGGAGGAGGGCCACGAAAAACCGTAATGCCCTGACCGTCGCAACGTAGGGGCGGGGAAAAGCCTTCGACATGCCCTTCCTCCCGTTCGGGGACGACCGGGCCTACGGGTAGTACCCGCGGATCGTCTTCGCCTCCATCCCCGGCTTGTTCACCTTCAGATCGATCGAGCGGAAGGTGTTGCCGCCGCTCGTGGTGTTGCTCGACTGGTAGGCGATCAGATATTGCGAGCGGAGCTCGGTCTCGATCGTCGAGTAGATGCCGGGGAGCTCGTCCACGTTCTTGAGGAAGAAGGCCCGGCCTCCGGTCTCTTCCGAGAGCTTCTCCAGCTTGCGCTTGTCGGGGTCGTCCCCCAGGCCGATGGCGTAGATGGTCACCCCGGCCCGGCGGGCGTACTCCATGGCGTCCTCGAAGGTGAAGCGGCTCCCCTCGTCCTTGCCGTCGGTGAGCAGCAGCATGGCCCGCTGCCCCTTGACCCCGGTGAAGTAGTAGAGGGTGAAGATGATGCTGTCGTAGAGCGCCGTGCCCCGCTCGGCCTTGAGGCCCGCGAGGCCGCTGGCGAGGGTGGGGACGTCGTTGGTGAACTTCACGGTCAGGTTCGGGTGGTCGTTGAAGGTCACCACCGCGGCCCGGTCCTTGGGCTGGATGATCTTCTGGAAGAACTCCAGGGCGGCCGTGCGCGCCTTGTCCAGGCTCTTCTCCATCGAGGCCGAGATGTCGATCGTGACCCCGGCGTGGATCGGCTGGTCGTCCACCTTCTCGAAGCGGCTGATCTCCTGCTTGACGCCGTCCTCGGTCACCGCGAAGTCCTTCTGCGTGAGCCCTTGCACCGGCCGCTTCTCGCGGTCGAGCACCGTGGTGTAGAGCTCCACGTAGTTGACCTCGACCTCCGCCATGTTCTCCGGGGCGTTGACGAAGACCACGTTCTCGGTCGAGTTGCCGTCCGCCAGATAGGCGACCGCGCGCACGTAGGAGAGCTCGCCCCCCTTGGGGAGGAGGATCGGCTGCTGATAGGGCGGCTGGTAGGCCGTGGCCACCAGGGTCTCGTTGAAGTAAAACTCGACCCGCTCGACCGTCTGGCCGTCCGGCACCGTGACTTCGGCGCGGGCGAGCAGGCTGTTCTCGTAGCGCTTCCCCCGCTGCGGCTCGGTCAGCCGCACCTGGAAGCGGTTGGCGGCCGAGTTGACCAGCATCTCGTCGCTCGCCACCTGATTGCCCGCCTTGTCGTAGGCCACGGCGCTGAGCTTGCGCGGGCGGGGGAGGGAGCCGAGGTCGAGCTCGACGCTGTAAGGGGGCTTCCGCTTGGTGAGCACGGCCTTGCCGTCGAGCGCGAAGGTCACCTTGTCGAAGTCGCCGGTCGAGAGGGTGTCGAAGCGCTGCATGCCGGTCTGGAGCTCGCCGAAGGGGCGCACCAGCTTGAGGGTGGTGTCGCCGGTCAGGAGGGCCGCGTTGGCCTCCTGGAGGATGCGCGCGCTGGCCGAGTCGGGATCGGTCTGCGCCGCCACCGGGGCGATGCGGTCCACGGCCGGCACGGTGATCGTGCGCTCCTCGCGATAGGCCTTCTTGGAGTTGATGTCCTCCACCTTGACGATCATCAGGTAGTCGCCCGGCCGCAGGAAGCGCTGGAAGACGAGCGGCAGGTTGGCCCCCGTGGCGCCCTCGGCGGCCGGGAAGTCGAACTTGTAGCGGAAGCTGTCGAACAGCTCCCCGTTCTGCAACAGCTCGCCGTTGAGCAGCAGGTCGTAGGTATGGGCGGGGCCGAGCGATGACTGGCCGGCGCCGCTGGCGGGCACGCTGATCACCCCTTCCATCACCGTGCGGTTCTGATAGCGGCCCGGGAAGTCGAAGGAGAGCTTGGCGGGCAGTAGGGGGGTCCCCGGCTCGACGTCGGTCGAGTAGGCGTTGAACGAGGTGACCCACTCCCCCTTCTGCTGGCTCGGCTTCTCCATCAGCCGCGCCTCCATCAGGTTGTAGGCCATCCCCTGATTGGCCACGTAGCCGATGGCGCCGGCGATCTTGTCGCCGTCCCGGCAGCCGCTGGCGATCGCCTGGAGGCCGCCGCCACCCCCGCCGACCGCACCGTTTCCGCTGTCCCCGGCGCCGCCGGAGAAGAGCGCGCCCAGGCCCTCCACGGGGTTCCAGAGGCGGAACGGCCCGGCCCCCCAGTGGCGGTAGAACACCACCACGAACTCGTCATGGACGCGCTCGCTGGTGGTGTAGTACCAGACCTCCACAGGCCAGATGATGCTCGAGCACCGCGACTCCAGCCGGCTGGCCGGCGGGCCGTTGAGGAGCAGCATGCGGGAGCGGTCGTCCTGGAGAGAGCCGAAGAGGGTCCTGGCCTCCGCGACCTTCTGCTCCCAGCGCTCCTGGAAAGTGTTGCGGAGCGTCTTGTAGGGGTTCCGGGCCTCCCAGAACTGCTTGATGAAGGCGTCCCGCTGGTAGTCCTTCTCGAGGGCCAGGAAGGTCGCGAGCTCCTGATCGCTCATCAGCAGCTCCACCGTCTCCAGCCAGTCCCGATACTTCTGGGGGAGATTCTTGATGGCTTCCTTTTCCGCCTTGCGCTCCGCCCGGGTCGGTTTCTCCGGAGAGGCCGCCGCGAGAGCAGGCATGAGGGTGGTGAGGAGGAGAAGGGAGACGAGGAGGGTCAGCGGTCGCCTTGCGCGCATTCAATCACCTGCCAAAGAGAGCCGGTCCATCGAGGCAAACTGCGATTTCATTCAACACCCGTGCCGGGGGTGGGGGAGCCCTCGCCCCCGCCCCTCTCCCGACTCGGGAGAGGGGATGAACAGGATACTCCTGGCGTCAAGGGGGGGCCCGGTGGACAAGGGGTTTACAATCTCTCCCGCCATGATTTACCTCGACCACAACGCCACCACCCCCCTGCACCCCAAGGCGCGCGAGGCCATGCTCCCCTGGCTCGGCGGTGGGTCGCACGGCAACCCCTCCTCGGTTCATCGCTTCGGCCAGGCCGCCCGCGAGGCGGTGGAAGCGGCGCGGGAGCAGGTGGCGGCGCTGCTCAACGCCCGTCCCCTGGAGGTGATCTTCACCGCCTCCGGGACCGAGGCCAACAACGCCGTCCTCTTCCACGTCGCCCGGAAGGCGGGCCGCCGGGGTCACCTGGTGATCTCGGGCATCGAGCATCCGTCCATCCGCGAGGCCGCCGCCCGTCTGGCCGAGGAGGGGATGGAGGTGACACGGGTGTCCCCCCGCGGGGACGGAGTCGTCCACGTGGACGAGATCCTCGCCGCCCTGCGACCCGACACCCGGCTGGCCGCCCTCATGCTCGCCAACAACGAGCTGGGCACCCTCCAGCCGGTGACGGCGGTGGCCGACGCCTGCCACCAGCGGGGGATCCCCGTGCTCTGCGACGCCGTGCAGGCGGTGGGGAAGATCCCCGTGGATGCCCCGGCGCTCGGCGCCGACTACGTCGTCCTGGGGGCTCACAAATTCTACGGACCGCTGGGGGCCGCCGCCCTCTGGGTGCGCTCGGGGGTGGAGATCTCCGGCCATCTCGTGGGCGGCAGCCAGGAGCGCCGGCGGCGGGCCAGCACCGAGAACGTGCCGGCCCTCGTGGGCCTGGGCGCCGCCGCGGCCGTGGCCCGGGAGGAGATGCCCCAGCGGACCGTCCATCTCGCCGCCCTGCGCGACCGCTTCGAGGCGGCGCTGCCGGAGAGAGTCCCGGGCGCCATCGTCCACTGCCAGGGGTCCCCGCGGCTGCCCAACACCTCGAACGTGGCCTTCCAGGGGGTCGAGGGCGAGTCGCTGCTGATCCGCCTGGACCTCGCCGGTTTCGCGGTCTCCACCGGCGCCGCCTGCTCCTCGGGGAGCGTCGAGCCGAGCAAGACCCTGCTCGCCGCCGGGATCTCGCGCGACGAGGCCCTCTCCTCTCTGCGGGTGAGCTTCGGCATCGGCAACACGATGGCGGACGTGGACGCCTTCCTCGCCGCCCTGGCCCGCGAGGTGGCGGAACTCCGGAGGGCCATAGCGTGACTTCCCAGGGAATCAATGAGCCTCTGGTCGCCGTCGCCATGAGCGGCGGCCTCGACTCCTCGGTCACCGCCTGGAAGCTGGCCCGCGAGGGACGGCCGGTGGTGGGCCTCTCCATGCTCCTCTGGGACCACTCGGGGACCGAGGCGCACGGCCGCTGCTGCGGCGCCCTCGACCTCGGCGACGCCAAGCGGGTGGCAGGCCAGGCGGGCATCCCCCACTACACCTTGCGGATGGACCGGGAGTTCCGCGACAAGGTGGTCGATCCCTTCGTGGACGACTACCTCGCCGGCCGCACCCCCAGCCCCTGCGTGCGCTGCAACACCTGGATCAAGTTCGACCTCCTGCTGGAGCGGGCGCGCCGTCTGGGTGCCACCCGCGTGGCGACCGGCCACTACGCCCGCATCCTCCAGGGTCCGGACGGCCCCGAGCTCCACACAGCGGCAGACGAGACGAAGGACCAGAGCTACTACCTTTTCGAGCTAACGGCCGAGCAGCTCGCCGCCTCCCTCTTCCCGCTGGGCGAGCTGACCAAGGCCCAGGTGCGGGAGATCGCCCGCGAGGCCGGGCTGGTGGTGGCGGAAAAGGGGGAGAGCATGGAGGTCTGCTTCGTCTCCGGCGGCGTCCGCGAGTTCGTGGAGGCCGAGGCCGCCGCCCGCCATCTCGAAGCGGTCTCCCCCGAGCCGGCCGTGCTGGTGGATTCCCGCGGCGAGGAGCTGGGCACGGGCCAGCCCTACTACCGCTACACCGTGGGCCAGCGCCGGGGCCTCGGCCTCGCCGCCCCCAGCCCGCTCTACGTGCTCCAGATCGAGCCCGAGCGCAACCGCGTGGTCGTCGGGGGGGAGGCCGAGCTGATGGCCCCCGGCCTCCGCGGCGAGCGCCTCCACTGGATCGGTCCCGATCCGGCGGGCGAGGTCGAGGCCACGGTGAAGATCCGCTCCCGCCACCCCGGCGTCCCTGCCCTGATCCGGCCGCAGGGGGAGGGGCGGGTCGAGATCGACTTCGCCGAGCCCCAGCGGGGCGTCACCCCGGGGCAGGCGGCGGTGTTCTATCAGGGGACCCGGGTGGTGGGGGGGTGTTGGATCGTGGGGCGGTTGTAGGCGGCCCCCCGCCCGAGCCCTCACCGCTGCCCCTCTCCCGTCCCCGGGGGATGTTTTCGTAGGGGCGGGGGGGGGGGGCGCCCCCCCACCAAGCGGGGGGGGGGGCGCGCCCCCCCCCCCCACAAAACCGCCGCACGGCGCCGGAGGA
>JAICSG010001021.1 GCA_025937035.1 Thermoanaerobaculia bacterium
CAGAATCAGTCCTTGAATCCGCCTCGGTGTGGATCGCCTTGGGGGGTGGGAAGATCTCCAGGTACTCGCAAGCCGCCAGGTCTGCCGTGTCGTATTCCCGCTCTAAGCGCAACCAATACTCGGAACCTTTTTTTCTCAACGACCCGCCTACGGGCTAGAAACCCGTGAGTTCCTGATGTAACTTCAGGGCTGGTTTCGGGGATCGTGAGGATGGCTCCTGGTCATGGAAGTGCGCACGGATGTCTTACCACTGGCCCGCGGATACGGACTTCGCCTACTGGGAACTCGACGTCCTGGATCGGAACTGTCCGGCCTGTGGGCGGATGATGCACATCTGCGATCACCGCTATCGCCGGTTCCATACCCTCGACGGCCCGGTGCAACTGATCTGCAAGCTCAACCACTGCCCCGACCCGGCCTGTCCCGGGCACGCCAAGACCAAGAGTCCCGAACTCGAACTCACCCTCGCCTTGCCCCAGATGGCGATCGGCTGGGACGTCCTCTGCTGGATCGGCCATCGCCGCTGCTCGCGCCACATGTCGGTCCCCTTGATCCGGTCCGAACTCCTGGACGACTACCGGATCGCGCTCTCGGAGGACGCGATCGAGAAGTCGATCCGCCGTTACCAGGCCATGCTCGCGGCGCGGCAGCAGGACCCCGAGGGACTGCGCCGGCAATACGCGGCGGGGACGGAGGTCATCCTCTCGATCGACGGCCTCCAGCCCGAGAAGGGCCACGAGACCCTCTACGTCGTGCGGGAACTGACCCAGAAGCGCGTGTGGTTCGCCGAGCCGCTGATCTCCGCCACGGCGGATGAGGTCCGGCCCCTGATCGCCAAGGCCAAGCAGTGGGCCCGGGACTTGGGCGTGCCCGTGGGGCTGTGGATCTCGGACAAGCAGGACGCGTTCGTCAAGGGGATCGCGGCGGAGTTCCCCGACGTGCCGCACCGCTACTGCGACAACCACTTCCTCCGCGACGTGGCCAAGCCGGTGCTGGAGGCCGACAGCCACGCCAAGGTCCGGATGCGGAAGAAGGTGCGCGGCCTGCGGGCGATCGAACAGGCCGTGCTCCGGCGGCGGAAGGCGGAGGCCGAGTCCATGCCCGAGACTGGGGGAGCGACCGACGCGGCGAGCGCGACGGCGACGGACCCGCCCGCCCCCGCGGCCGATCCCGGCGGCTCCGTGGTGCTCGACTATTGCGCGGCGGTCCGCGGGATCCTCAACGACGATCAAGGGGGGCCGCTCCATCCCCCGGGCGTGCGGATGGCCGGGGCGCTCACCGAGGTCGAGGAGTCGATCCACCGGAACCTGGGCGCGAAAAAAGGGGGTTCGTCGCCGAGCAACTCGGCCGCCTCGCCGGCTGCATCCGCGAGGGGCTCGACGAGGTCAAGCCAGAGCAAACGGTCATCCGAGACTACGTCGAGGTGATCGCGGAGGTGGCGGCGACGCTGGAGCCCGGCCCGGCGGACATCACCGAGCGGGAGGAGGAGTTCGAGGCGCTGATCGAGAGGTTCGAGGCGACCGAGGACCCGATCCGGCACGGCATGGCCGCGGTGATGCTCAGCTTCCTGCCCGGGCTGTTCGTGGGCGAGCCGGAGTACGAAGCGATCAAGGACAACCTGGACCTGGAGCGGTGGTTCCGGCTGCCCAAGAGCCACGAGCGGCGGGTCCACGGCCGTCGCCACGCGGGGATCCGCCTGGTGCTGGAAGGACCGACCCTGGTGCACGCCCTGGACGCCCACGCCGCGCACCCCGGCCCGTTCACCGCGGACGATCTGCTGCCCTACCGGGCTGCCCGTGAGCCGCCGTGCCAGGCCGAGGCGCGGGGCCGCCGCGCGATCATGAGGCGGGCACGTTCCAAGACGAAGCGGCCGTCACTCCTGGCCGAGTTGGAGAGGCGCTATCGAGAAACACCGGAGTTCTAGCTCATTGTCGGACGGTTGTTATGATTTACTGGGCTATCGTCGATTACCCGACCGGCTGGTAGGCAGCCGGGAGGCCCGTAGCGGGCGGCGAGGATGTGCTGACGTTGTGGACA
>JAICSG010000263.1 GCA_025937035.1 Thermoanaerobaculia bacterium
CGATCACCCGGTCGTAGACCCGCTCCTCGGTCCCGCCGTCGACCTGGCCGGAATGAACGGAGACCACGAGCTGCCCCTCGCACCGTTCGATCCTCTCGACGTCGCGGTCGGGCAGGGTGTGGACGAGCGCCGCGGTGGGGATCAGGTTCTCCGCCGTCTCGGAGGCCGGGGCCCCGCCGCCGATCACCAGGACCCGCTGGTTGGTGAAGTCCTCGGGGTCGACCGAAACCTCGGCGTAGCTTTCCGCCTGGTCGATGCCGGGGATGGAAGGCACCCAGGGCCTGGAGGTCCCGGTGGCCACGATCAGCCGCCGGCAGGAGAAGACGCTGCCCGCGGCGTCGGTGAGCCGGAAGAGGCCCGTCCCCGTCTTTTCGACGCGCAGGACGCGGGAGCCGCAGCGGACGTTGAGGTCATGGCGCTCCGCGTAGTCGCCGAGGTAGCGGACCATGTCGTCGGCGGACGGGACGTAGCTGCGGCTGACGTCCGAGAAGCGGAAGGCGCCGTCGCCGTCCTCGTCGAGGAGCGAGCATTCGTCGAAGCGGAGCCGGATCTCGGGGTCCTCGGAGCCCGTGTGTATCTTGTTGCGGGAGGCCAGGGCGCGGTGCCGCGGATACGTCTTGAAGAAGGTGCCGGGCGAGTCGCCGGCTTCGAGGATCAGGTAGCTGTGCCCGGCGCGGGAAAGATGGTGGCCCATCTGAAGGCCCGCCGGGCCGGCGCCGAGGATGAGGTACTCGTAACTGACTTCCCCTCCAAAGCTCACGCCATGGTTCATTGAAAGCTTCCCCCTCCAAGAAATGCCGCCGGAGCGAGCCGGCCGGCGAAAGAAAATAAGTGCTTCGCACTATCAGTGGCGCTTGGAGGGGAGAGCGGGACACGCCTTCCACGTCTAGCTCGCGGAGAGGACGAAGGAGTTGCCGTCGGGGTCCTTGAAAATCACGAACGAGCCCCACTCGGCGGCCTTCGGCGGGCCCGAGAATTCGACCCCGCGCTCCGACAGCTCCCGGTAGGTCTTCTGGATGTCGTCGGTGGTGAAGGAGATGCTGGAGAAGGTGCCGATGCGGTCCTCGTGACCGTCCGGCGTGAAGAGGACCAGGCCGGTCGCCGCCCCCGGGATGCGCAGCTCGATCCAGCGCTGCTTGTCGTTGAACGGCTGGTCGGTGGCCACGGCGAAGCCGAGCTTCTCCGTGTAGAAGGCGAGCGCGCGACCCTGATCCGACACCGGTACCGAGGCGAATTTGATCCCCTTGATCATCGTCTGGCTCCTTATAGGAATGGTCGTTCCGTCCGTCCAGGCCAGTCTCGTCCGGCGCCTCCGGAGCGTCAAGATCCGAAATTCCTGCTATGGCAACGATTGCCATATAGTCTCCTCCCATGAAGACCGTAGAGGTCGACGCCTACGTCATCGACACCTTGATGCAGGATCTGGTCGGGCACGATCACCAGCCCTCCGCGTTCCTGGTCTACCTGTTCCTGTGGAAGGCCACGGAGGGGGGCGGGAGGCCGAGCGAGCCGATCAGCCTGCGGTCTCTCGCCGAGGGCACCGGGCTGTCGAAGCGGGCGGTCCAGGAGGCGGTCAACCGGCTGGAGCGCCGGCGCCTGGCGGTGGTCCATCGCGACCATCCGCTGGCGGTCCCCCGGTACGAGGTCCTCCGCCCCTGGCGCCGGTGGCAGGACAAAGGCCCGGCTTGATCGGGGCCGCCCCTGGTGTAGGCTATGCGCCCGGCCGGAGAGACGCCTTGATCACGGATACGCCGAAGACGAGCCCCGATCCCCCGATGGACTACGAGCAGCTCCATCGCGACCTCGTGCGCGCGGTGGACCGCGTCTGCCCCCGCTGGATGTCCGACCGGGCGGACGACCTCGTGCAGGTGGCGCTGATGCGGGTGATGGAGATCCAGCGCAAGAAGGAAGGGACCGCCGAGTTTTCCCCCTTCTATCTCAAGAAGGCGGCCTACAGCGCGATGATCGACGAGATCCGCCGGCTGCGGCGCCGCCAGGAGGTCTCGCTCGAAGGCGGGAGCGACGACGAGGAGGAGGCGGTGGTCTACGATCCGGCGGCCCCCACTCCCGACCCGGAGCGCGCCTCGGCCGGACGCCAGGTCGGCCGCGCCATCCGCGACTGCCTGGGCCGCATGGTGCCCCCCCGGCGACACGCCGTGACCCTCAATCTCCAGGGGCACAGCGTCCCCGAGATCGGCCGGCTCCTGGGGTGGACCACCAAAAAGGCGGAGAACCTGGTCTACCGGGGGATGTCCGACCTGCGCGGCTGCCTGGGCACGAAGGGAATCCAGAGCTGAAGCAAAAAGGGCCGCCCGGGGTCTCCGGACGGCCGAACACGGCAGAATTCTCGCTGTGTGAGGTTGCCTTCGGCGCCTTGCGGCCATCGAAGGGGCCGGATGGGGCCGGCCCGCCGTGGAGAACGAAGGGCGGCCCGCGATCCCCTCACCCCGGTGGAGCGTGAGGGGTTTCCAGGCTCCGGCTCGTTTCTTTCTTGGGCGACCCTGGAACAGGGTGCCCCCGAGCCGGAGGAGATTCCTTTTGAATTACCATGACTTTGCGATGAGGAACGGAAGAGAGGTGCACGGATGAACGACGAGGCCCAGCAGATCTCCCGATGGCGCGCCGCCTTCGCGGAGCTGGATGCCGCCCCCGACCCGGCGAGCTGTCCCAGCCCGGAGACGATCTGGTCGGCGGTGCGGGGTGAGCTGTCTCCGCCTCAGATGGAGACGGTGGTGGACCACGTCGCCGCCTGCGCCGCCTGCGCCGAGGACTGGCGGCTCGCGGCCGAGATCCAGCGGCAGGAGGAGAAGGCCGCCGCGGGTCCCGGCAAGGTGATCCCGGGGCGCTTCGGGCAGTGGCGTCCGCTCGCCGCGGCGGCGGCCCTGGCCGCCGGCCTGCTGATCGCGGTGGGCGTCTACCGCGTGAATCAGCCCGTGCAGGAGCCCACCTATCGCGAGGTCCAGCACGCCGGCATCCGCTCGCTCCTGCCCGAGGGGCAGGCGCTCTCCCGCGACGCCGCCGTGCTCCGCTGGTCCCCGCTGGCCGGAGCGGTCTCCTACGACGTGCAGGTGAGCACCGAGGACCTGCGCACCGTCGCCACGGCCAAGGGGCAGACCGCCACCGAGTACCGCCTCCCCCAGAGCGCGCTCACCGGTCTGCCCGCCGGTACCCGGCTCCTCTGGCAGGTGGACGCCGTTCGAGCGGACGGCACGCATGAGACTTCGCCGACGTTCGTGACGGCGGTGAGGTAGGCCGCCCGGGGATCAATCCCCGGGCTACGTCTCAACCAAAAAGCCGGCTGAAGCCGGCTCCCCCCTTTCAGAGACAAATCTTGGAGCCGGCTTCAGCCGGCTTTTCGTTTCCTTCGTAGCCCGGGCATTCATGCCCGGGCGGGAGGCCAGGATCACTGGTGATCCTACAGATCTAATCTAATCAACGACTTACATGGAAACCAAAAGAAACATTCAGGGGACTAAGACGTATGGAACGACGAAGTGAGGGGATCGGGCGGTCGGGTTCGTTCCAAGGATTGTAGGGATGAAACGAGATAGACACCCGGACCCAATAACGGACACTGATTTCATGAGGAGCTGATCATGAGCGATAAGCTGAGCCAGACCGCCCCCGCGACCACCGTGAAGACCACGACGGGCGACAACACGCCGGACCCCGGTGATTGCTGCACGGTGCCGCCGCCGACCGATCCCCCGACCACCTAAGCCTCCTCTCCGCTGATGACGCGGGCGGCTCTTCGGGGCCGCCCTTTCCGTTTAATCTCCAGCCCTCGTGACCGCTACAGCCCTGCGGTAAGATCGCGAGGATGCTCTCCGCCCTGCTGTTCCTCCTGGCTCTGGCGCCTCCAGCTCCCACCGCCGCGCTTCCCGCTCCGCCGGGCTTCGACCGTTGCGAGCAGCTCGCGGCCAGGCAGCCGGAAAGCGAGGAGACGGCTCGTTGCTTCGACGAGACCGGCAAGGCTCTCCAGCAGAAGGACAAGGCGGCGGCACGCCTTCAGGAGCTGCTCCGCCAGCATCCGGGGAGCCCCTGGCTCACGTTCTTTCTGACCTACGGGACGGCTTCGGTGGAGGACTTCTCCCGTCTGGCCGCCGCCTTCCACTCGCATGGCGAGGCGAAAGGCGAGGTGATCGCGCGCAGCAACCTGCACCGCCTGCTCCTCAACGCGGGGCGGGTGGAGGAGGCGGGAGCCGAGGTGGAGCGGACGATGCGGGTCGCTCAGGCGTCCGGCGACGCCGAGCTCGTCGGCCGGGCCAAGATCCTCAAGGCCCGCTATCTCTGGGGGACCGGCAAGGACCTGGAAGGGGCCTACGTCCTGCTCCTCCAGGCGGAGCCCGCGCTGTTTCCCGGCGGCACCTATCCAGCCCAGAAAGACTACTTGCTCACTCTGGCGAATCTCGATCTGGAGCTGGGCCGCTATCAGGAGGGTCTCGAAGCCAACCAGAGGCTGGCGAATCTGGCCTCGGCGAGGAAGGACACCTACACGGAGGCCGTCGCCCGCTACGGCATGGCGCGCGCGGTGCTGGACCGCACGGGCGAGCTCCCCAGCGAAGAGGGACGGCGGGAGGTTGCCCGCCTCGCCCAGCAGGCCCTCCCCGCCGCCGTCGCGGCCCAGAACGGGACGACCCTCTCCAACGTGCACCTGATTCTGGGGATCCTTTCGCAAGGCGAGACGGCCCGAAGCCACTTCGATGCCTGCCTGGCGGCCGCCACGGCGCCGAGAGATGGAAGCGCCTGTCTCGACGGTCTCGCCCGCCTCCTTTCCAAGACCGATCCCCGCGCGGCGCAGGAGGCGATCGACCGCGCTATCGAGCTCGCGCGCCAGGCGCAGGACGCCTGGGCCATCACCTTCGCCTGGCGCGAGCGGATGCGCGCGAGCTGGGCCTCGGGCGACCGGGCGGTCGAGGACTCCCGCGCGGCGCTCGATGCGATCGAGGCTCTGCGGGACCAGCAGGCGGGGTCAGGCCAGGCCCAGGCCTTCTCCACCTGGTCCGAGGACTATTACTGGCTCTCCGGCCGGCTGATCACGGCGGCTCGAGCAGAGGGCCGGCCGGAGGATCTCGACCGCGCCTTCGAGGTGTCCGAGCGCCTGCGCGCCCGCACCCTGGCCGACTCCCTGGAGGCGGCCCACGCCGTGCCCGCCGCGGCGGCGCCCATCCGCCAGAAGCGGGGCGTGGCGCTGGAGCGGATCTCCACCGTGCAGCGCCGGCTCCTCGATCCCGCTCTCCCCGCCGCCGAGCGCCAGACCGCCACACAGGAGCTCGAACGGCTGGAGGTGGAAGAGGCGGACCTGCGCAATCAGCTCGCCCGCGCCGCGCCCGTTCTCAACGCCTCCCGCCGCCCCGATTTCGCCACCCTGCCGCGGGTGCGCCAGGCGCTCGCCGCGGACGAGGCCCTCCTTTCGTTCCAGGTCTCCTCCTGGGAAGACGAGCGAGGCGACTTTGCCGGCGGCTCCTGGCTCCTGGTGACCACCCGGGGCGGCACCCGCGTCTACCGCCTCCCGGCCCGCGGCGAGCTGCGGCCGGCGGTGCGGCTCTTCAACGGCACCTTCGACCGGCGGGACGGCTCCGACGCCCTCCCCGCCGCCGGCCTCTACCGGCGCCTGCTGGAGGCTCCTCTGCGCGAGCTCCCTCCCGGCATCCGGCGGCTGATCCTGGTGCCGGACGACGCCCTCCACCAGCTCCCGTTCGCCGCCCTGCGGCCGGGTCCCAAGGAGCCGCCCCTGGCCGCGCGCTACCAGCTGACCGAGGTCCCCTCGGCCACCCTCTGGCTGAGCTGGAAGGAGCGGCGGCCCGCCATGGCCCCCGTCCCGGCGCTCGCCCTGGCCGATCCCCCCCTGCCTGGAGGGGACGGCGTCGAGCCCGCCGCGGCGAGGGAACGGGCCGCGGTGGCCGTCTTCGCCTCCGGTATCCGGCTGGGGCCTCTCCCCTACGCCCGCGCCGAGAGCCGGTCGGTGGTGCGCGACCTCGGCGGCGGCAGCGTCCAGCGCCTGGGGGAGGACGC
Organism: Thermoanaerobaculia bacterium; assembly: GCA_025937035.1. Classification (GTDB taxonomy): domain Bacteria; phylum Acidobacteriota; class Thermoanaerobaculia; order Multivoradales; family UBA5704; genus DATARR01. The sequence goes on from JAICSG010000263.1 coordinate 6,016, forward strand.
CTCCGAGGTCTACATCAAGACCACGCCGCTGAAGCGGTTCGGGGTGCTGCACTTCGCCACCCACGCGGTGACCGACGAGGGC
>JAICSG010001097.1 GCA_025937035.1 Thermoanaerobaculia bacterium
CGGGCGGATGCACGTTCAATTGGGACGTCGCCGAAGGCGTCACGCTCGAGGACGCGGCCGGTCTGCTGTGCCGCGAACTCGAGGGCGTCAGTCTGCCCAAGGGTTGGGCGGGGAATGGACTGACCCCCTGAGCTTGGACGGGGGAGCGGTCGAGATCAGGCGGCCTCGCGGGTGTTGACCTCCTCGAACCGCATCGGGCTCAGGTAGCCGAGCGCCGAGTGCAGCCGCCTGGCGTTGTACACCTCCTCGAGGAAGCGCGGCAGCCGGGCCGTGACGTCGGCGAACGTCTCGTAGCCGTTCAGGTGCACCTCCTCGTGCTTGAGCGTCTTCATGAAGCTCTCCGCCTTGGCGTTGTCGTACGGGTTGCCGCGCCGCCCCATCGAGCCGCGGAGCCCGTACCTCTCGAGCCTCTTCCGGTACGGCTCGGAGGCGTACTGCGAGCCACGATCCGAATGGTGGAGGCAACCCTGCGGCGGTCGCCGGGCGGCGACCGCCGCCTCGAGTGCGGCGAGCGCGAGGTCGGCGTCGATCCTCCGGCTTATGGCCCAGCCGACCACCCGGCGCGACCAGGCGTCGAGGATCACGGCCAGGTAGACGAAGCCGGTCGGGATGCGGATGTAGGTCAGATCCGCGACCCAGAGCTGGTCCGGGCCGGTCGGCACCACGCCCTTGGCCAGGTTCGGGAAGACCCGCCCGTCGTGGTCGCTGTCCGTGGTCACGACGAAGCGGCGTCTGGGCCGCACGCGCAGGTCCTGCTCGCGCATGATCCGGGCCACCCGCTTGCGGTTGACCCGCTCGCCCTCGGACTTGAGCTGCGCCGTGACCCGCCGGTAGCCGTACCTCGGGAACGCGGCGCAGATCTCGCGGATGCGCGCGACCAGGCGCTCCTCCGCGACGGCGGCCTCGGCCGGTCTGACCCCCGGCCGGCGGTAGTAGGTGCTCGGGGCCAGGCTCATGACCCGGCACCCGGCTCGGATGCTGCAGGTTTCGGGCCGCTCACGACGGAGGAACTCGCGCTTCTCGCCCGGCGTGCCGAGATCAGCCCCTTTTTGAGCAGGTCCAGCTCCATGGTGAGCTGCCCGACCTTGCGCTCGAGGCTCGCGATCTTCGCCTCGTAGGCCCGGCGGTCCGCCCTTGGCGACCCGCTGCTGGCGAACTCGCCGGCCTCGTACTTCCGCACCCAGATCCGCAGCAGCTCGCGGGAGACGTCGTGCCGACGCGCCAGCTCGCTCAGGCCGACCCCGCCGCTCAGGTGCTCTTCCGCCACCCGTCGCTTGAACTCGATCGTGTAGGTCCGGTACCGGGCCATCTCCTCACCCCCTGTGGCCCGCTCAGCCTACGCCCAATCTCCTCAGCCACTCCCGTCCAGCTAGTGGGGGTCAGTCCAACGGCAGACATTGGGCACCCTCCGGCGGGCTGAACCGACCATTATCGGCCGGTAGAACGCCTCATGGCACACAAATCCTTGGGTGAAGAAGTTCCCAAATTTCGTCACCGGCGTCCCCTTCGCCGCTTGCCCTCGAGCGACCGTAGGAGCTCGTAGACCTTCTCCTCTGGCAGATTGAAGCTCTTGGCGATTTCCCTGGATCGCTTTACCCGGGTGCTGTTCGGCTGTTCTGCCCGGAGTCGATTGTTCTCGACCCTGACGCGGCCATGCAGTTCAAGTTCGGCTTTTTCGGTTCCGAGTGCACGGCCTCGACGCCAGATACCCTCTCCGATCTCGGCGAAGCGGCCGGCCTCGGCGAGTCCCCACACATATCCGGCGCCGAAGGCGAAGCTGAGCAGGGACCGGGGAGTCGCGCCCGGTCCTGATCGTCCGGTCTCGATTATCCGGGTGACGCGCTCGGCGGAGTCGAGCAG
>JAICSG010000122.1 GCA_025937035.1 Thermoanaerobaculia bacterium
AGTCGTCGCCGTCCCGGCGGGCCGTGGTCCGCATCCCGGCCGGATCGCTGCCGGCGCCCGGCTCGGTGAGGGCGAAGCAGCCGAGCTTCTGGCCCGCGGCCAGGGGGGTGAGGAATTCCTTCTTCTGCTCCTCGGTGCCGAACTTCAGCAGGGGGTCGCAGACCAGGGAGTTGTTGACCGAGAGGATGACCCCGGAGGTGGCGCAGACCCGGCTGATCTCCTCGATGACGAGGCAGTAGGAGACCGTGTCCATGCCGGCGCCGCCGTACTCTTCCGGCACCGAGACCCCGGCGAGGCCGAGCTCGCCGGCCTGATCGAAAAAGGAGCGCGGGAACTCGCCGCTCTCGTCGATCTCCTTGGCGCGGGGACGGACGACCTCCTCGGCGAATCTCCGGACGCTCTCCTGTAGCATTTTCTGCTCTTCACTGAGCTCGATTCTCATGGCTTTCCTTATTGGATGAGGCGGGCCGCGGGGCCCCAGGCCCCCGGGATCGTAGCAACGGGGTCCGGAGGGGTCAAGGAAGGAGGGTCCTTCTCCCCGGGGCCGACTTGAGGCACAATCCCGCCCCATGAAAACGAACGAGCCGCTGCAGTACACCGAAACCGAGATCCGCAGCTACCTGCCCACCGGCTGGGACCTGCTGGCCGACCGCAAGGGCGGCGGCTGGGACCCGAAGAAGAAGGTCTGGCGGGCCACGGTGATCGACAACGTCGATTTCGACTACCCCCTGGAGGTCACGGCCGACGAGGTCGGCAAGCTCGACCGCCTGGAGGCCCTGCGCCAGGCCATGGACCGGCTGTACCGCGAGCGGCTGGGGTAGGGGCAGGCCCGGGCCCCCACCCCAGAGGCAGGCCCCCTTATTTGCTCCAGGGCGGCACGATGCCATTGGAGCGGGCGTAGGCGATCGATTGGCCGAGGTGCTCGTGGGCGTGGCTGGCGAGCACCATCATGGCGTCGCGCACGGTGGCGTCCTGGCCGAAGAGCTTGATCTTGCGGTCCAGATCCGCGTCGGGCACCGCCAGGATGGCCTCGCGGAGGTGGTCGAAGGACCTGGTCATCGCGTCGATCGTCTTTGCCTTGTCCCCGCTCATCTCCTTCTCCAGGGTCTGGGGATTGACGCCGGCCGGCACCTTGGCGCCCCAGAAGGTGGGCAGGAAGTAGTTGGCGCTCGCCACGTGATTGAAGACCTCGCCCGTGGTGCGGACCCCTTCCGCCGGCCGCCAGCCGTACTTCTCGGCCGGCGTGGCGTTGGCCAGCGCGATCAGCTTCTCGCGGGCCTGATCGATCTGGAACAGGATCGACCCGCGCACCCCGCCGGTGGACTTCACCTGCTCCCGCATGTCTTCCCGCTTGGCCGTCTTCTCCATCGTCTTCTTGCTCTGGGCATAGGCCGGCAGGCTCAGGGCGCAGGCGAGCGCCAGGATGGCGGCCGAACCGAAGAGTCTTTTCATCGCGGTCTCCTCTGAATGAGAAAAAAGGTCGGACGGTGGATTCTAACCCGCGGGGCCGCCAAGGCTAGAATGGTCCCCGGAGGGCTCCCCGTTTGCTGACGAACCTCACCGTGCTGGGCAGCGTCGGCGTGCTGTCGCTGCTGATCGTGATCATCGCCGCGCTCCAGAAGCGCTTCTTCTGGGTGCGCCAGCTCGCCTTTCCCCTCTACGTGGCCGCTGGGGTGACCACGCTGGAGATCTTCAGCCGTCTCCAGCCGGCCTACCAGCCGGAGGCCCTCGGCCGCGTGCTCGGCTGGGCCTGGCTCTTCCTCGGCCTGATCACCATCTTCCGCCTGCTCGGCCTCTTCCTGTTCGACGTCCATCTGACGGCCCGGAAGGAGCTCCGCCTGCCGCCGCTCCTGCCGGCGGTGACGATGACCCTGGTCTATCTGATCACCGCCTTCGTGACCCTGCGGCTGTCTTTCCCGAAGCTCGACGTCACCGCCCTGATCGCCACCAGCGCCGTCACCTCCCTGGTGCTCGGCCTGGCCCTCCAGCCGATCCTGGGCAACTTCTTCGCCGGCCTGGTGATCAGCATCGAGAAGCCCTACCGGATCAACGACTGGATCAAGGTCGGCGAGCAGGAGGGACGGGTGGCGGCCATCACCTGGCGCACCACCCACCTGCGCACCCGGGACAACGACAACCTGGTGATCCCCAACAGCAAGATGGCGGACGAGCGGGTGCTCAACTATCATTACCCGCATCCCGTCCACCGGCTGAAGGTGCGCGTCGGCGTCCACTACGACGAGCCGCCCTACCGGGTGCGCCGCGTCCTGCTCGACTGCGTCTCCGGTATCCCGGGCGTGCTGGACAAGCCTGCGCCGGACGTCCTGCTGCTCTCGTTCGACGCCAGCTCGATCCTCTACGAGCTCCGCGTCTGGATCGACGACATGGCCCAGGAGCATCGCATCGGGAGCGACCTGCGGGCGCGCATCTGGGAGGAGCTCCGCCGGGAGGAGATCCCCATCCCCTACCCTATCCAGACTCTGGAGATCACCCGGCCGCCACGCCCGCGGCTGGAGGCGGGGGACGAGGAGACGGCGGGCCCGCGGCCGGCGCGCCTGTTCGTGGCCGAGGGGCCGGAGCGCGGCCGGTCGCTGGCGCTCGACGGCGCGGGCCCGGCGACGGTGGGCCGCTCCCGCTCCTGCTCGCTGCCGCTCACCGATCCCAACGTCAGCAAGGAGCACCTGCGGCTCTCCTGGGAGGACGGCGCCTGGGTGATGGCCGATCTCGGCAGCAGCAAGGGGACGCGGGTGAACGGCAAGCCGGCCGAGCGGGCCGTCCTGCGGCCGTTCGATCGCATCGCGATGGGCGATACGGTTATGATCTTCGAGAGCGATGCCCCCCGAGCTACCTGAGACCATCGGCCCCTTCCGCGTTCGCGAGCTCCTCGGCAAGGCCGGGCAGTCGGCGGTCTATACGGCGGAGGCACCGGGAGGGCGGGTGGTCGCCATCAAGCTCTTCCCGGCCGCCTTGAGCGGAAATCCGGCCGCGGTCGAGCGCTTCCACCGGGAGATGCGGAACCTCATGGCGATCACCCGCCATCCCAACCTCGTGCAGATCCTGGACACGGGCCAGGAGGGGGAGCGGCTCTACGTGGTGATGGAGCGGGTCGAGGGGACCTCGCTCGACCGGGTCCTGAAACAGGAGCGCCCCTCGCTCTCCGAGGCCTTCACGGTGATGCGGGGGATCTGCCGCGGGCTTATTCCAGGGCATCAGCGGGGGCTGATCCACAGGAGCCTCACGCCGCGCAACGTCCTGGTCTCCCCCGACTTCTCAACGGTCAAGGTGTCGGACCTCGGGGCGACCGCCTTCGAGACGGCGGCGCAGAGCCTCACCGCCACCCTCAGCACGGGGGAGATCCGCCTGGGCGCCCTGTACTATCTGGCGCCCGAGATCGTGGAGGGCTCGGGGTCCGTGGGGCCCCAAGCCGACCTCTACTCCGCCGGGGTGATCTTCCACGAGATGCTGACCGGCCGCGCGCCGGGTCCCAAATTCGGCCTGCCGAGCCAGCTCCTGCCGGGGCTCTCCCCGGAGGTCGACGTCGTGGCGCTCCGCTGCCTGGCCCGGAAGCCCGAGGAGCGCTACGCCAGCGCGACGGACCTCCTCGCCGCCCTGGAGCGCCTGGAGGAGACGCTGCGCCTGCGCACCCTCACCGAGATCCGCGAGGCCGGACGCCTCCTGGGCGGCGGCAAGGCCGAGACCGGCAAACGGCCGGTCCTCCTCTACGTGGGCCTGGCGCTGGTGGTGCTGGCGCTGGTGGTGGCGGGGTTCCTGCTGGCCCGATGACACTAGACGGGTTTCCGCCTCTTCGCTATAATATCGCTGAATAAAGTGCTCTTGAGGAGCCGATCATGAGAATCTTGGAGATGGGTCTGCATTTCAGAGATGATCTCGAAGATCGGTGACAACCTGGATCGCACGCTGGAGGTCATCCAGCGCATAGAGCGCAAGCTGACGTAGGCCCGCCTCGAAGAGGCGGAATTTGAATAGCCTGGGGTTTCAACCCCAGGACCGCGGTCTCGATGTATGCCGCCCCTTCAGGGCTCATGGAATTTTTCGGTGCCCCCCACCTGGGGCTGAAGCCCCAGGCTATTCAAATTTCGCGCCCTTCGGGGCTCCACCCCGGATCGCCTCCACATCCATCACCCGTACACCGTCCGCCGGGTTTTCCACCGCCCGGACCAGGGCGTCCACCATCTGCCGCAGCGTCATCAGGCCGAGGCGGCGGGCGGTGTCGCGGGTGGCGGGCAGGCGCTCGTCCCGTTACAAACACCTGCTTGATTTCCAAGGATCTCCTCCCATGAATCTTTACCCGACCTACGCCGAATCTGGTCCTTTTGGATGAAGGGTGGGGTAAAATCAGCGACACATGATCAATTCAGCGCTTGTGATTTTCACAAGCCACGCCGCGGAGGCCATCAGCGCCGTCGTTCTGGCGGTCGTGCTGATGGGCTTCCACCGCCTCTATCAGCGCCCCTACCTGCTGACGTGGGCCTGGAGCTGGTGGGCCTTCTGTGTCGGGCTGATCGCCGACGCGGTCGCCATCGACCTGGTCGCCCACCTGCCGGCGACCGCCCCGGCGCGCCTCGCGGCCTCGCTGGTCTCGATCACCGCCGGCTACTGGCAGGCCGCGTGGATGCTCTTCGGCTCGTACGAGGCGACCGTGGCGCGCCCCCTTACCCGGAGCTTTCGGCGCGCCGTACTGGGCTCTCTCCTGCTGCTCGCGATCGGCACCGTCACCCTGACCCTGTACACCGCCCCCGAGGTCCGTTTCCTGGCGCGGGTCGGGCTGCGGGAGCTCCTGCTGGGGACCGCCTTCCTCGCCGCGGCCTGGGGGGTCTGGTCCAGCCGGGCGCACCGCTCGGGCCTCGGCCGCCGCCTGGTGACCGGCGCCTTCCTGCTCTACGGGCTGCACCAGCTCCACTATGTGGTGATCATCGTGACGCGGACGGTCCAGGTCGCCTCCATGACCTACGCCTCCTACCTCGGGCCGCTCGACTTCCTGTCCGAGAGCCTGATCGGCATCGGCATGGTGACCTGGCTGCTGGAGGACGAGCGCCAGCGGGTGCTCGCCGCCGCGGACCGCATCGAGCACCTCGCCCTTCACGACTCGCTGACCGACCTGGCCAACCGCGGCCTGATGGTCCAGCACCTCCGCCGGGCGATCGCGCAGGCCGAGGAGCGGCGGGAACGGCTGGCCGTGCTCTTCCTCGACCTCGACCGCTTCAAGGTGGTGAACGAGTCGCTGGGCAACCGCCAGGGGGATGAGCTCATCAAGGCATTCGCGGAACGGCTGCGGCACAACCTCCGCGGCACCGACCTGCTCGCCCGCGTGGCCGCCGATGAATTCGCCATCCTCCTGCCGTCGATCGAGAGCGAGGGCACCGCCGTGCGGGTCGCCGAGAAGCTCCTGGCGGTCACCCGGCTCCCCTTCTCCCTGCAGGGGCGCGAGGTCTATCTGACGGCCAGCCTCGGCGTCAGCCGCTTTCCGGAGGACGGCACCGACGCCGAGACCCTGCTCAAGCGGGCCGAGATCGCCATGGTCCGGGTCAAGGAGACGAGCCGGGATGGCTATCAGCTCTATGCCCCCGGGATGGACTCCCACAGCCTGGAGCAGCTCTCGCTCGGCGCCGACCTGCGGCGGGAGCTGATGCAGCGCCCGGGAGGCCACGGCGGGCTCACCCTCTACTATCAGCCGGTGCTCGACACCCGACGGCGCCGCATCGAGGCGGTGGAGGCCCTGCTGCGTTGGCATCACCCCACGCGCGGGCTGATGACCCCGGGCGAGTTCCTCTGGCTCGCCGAGGCGTCCGGCCTCGCCAACGTGCTGGATCTCTGGGTGCTGCGCACCGCCTGCCGCGAGGCCGGGGAGTGGCGCCGCGAGGGGGCGGCCGACCTGTTGCTGGCGGTGAACCTCTCCGCCCGCTCGTTCCAGCAGCCGGACCTCCTCCAGCGCATCGAGGACGTGCTCGCCGAGACCGGCTTCCCGCCGTCCTCGCTGGTGCTGGAGATCACCGAGACCCTGGCCATGCAGAACGCCGAGGCGACGCTCGCCATCCTGGGCGGCCTGAAGGAGCTGGGGGTGCGGATCGCCATCGACGACTTCGGCACCGGCTACTCCTCCCTCTCCTACCTCACCACCTTTCCGATCGACACCCTGAAGCTCGACCGTTCCTTCGTCCATACCATCGGCAAGGCCCGCGGCAGCGAGGAGGTGGCGGCGGCGGTGATCGCCCTCGCCATGAGCCTGGAGATCGGCGTGATCGCCGAGGGGGTGGAGGAGCAGCGGCAGATGCGCTGGCTCCAGGGGCTCGGCTGCGACCAGTTCCAGGGCTACCTCTTCAGCCCGCCCCTGCCGGCCGGCGAATGCCGCGACCTCGTGCTCCAGGGGAGCCTCGACGCCCGCCTCGAGCAGGTGGAGCAGCTGCTGGACGCGTGATACCGTCCCCCCTGTGTGGCTTTGGAACGGGGGTGAAGCATGGACTACCGGAACCTCGGCAAGACCGGTCTGAAGGTCTCCCCTCTCTGCCTGGGCGCGATGATGTTCGGCAGTTGGGGCAACCCGGATCACGACGACAGCATCCGCATCATCCACCGCGCGCTCGACGCCGGCATCAACTTCATCGACACGGCCAACGGCTACTCCGAGGGGGAGTCGGAGGTGATCGTCGGCAAGGCGCTCAAGGGCAAGCGCGAGGGGACCGTGCTCGCCACCAAGGTCTGGGCGCCCGTGGGCCAGAGCCCCAACCAGCGCGGGCTGTCGCGCAAGGCCATCCAGGAGCAGGTCGAGAACAGCCTGCGCCGCCTCGACACCGACGTCATCGATCTCTACCAGATCCACCGCCCCGACCCCACCACGCCGATGGAGGAGACCCTCTCGACCCTCAGCGATCTGGTGCGTCAGGGGAAGGTGCGCTATCTGGGGCTCTCGACCAACCACTACGAGGGGTCGGCCCTCTGGGAGAAGCGGTTCGCGGCCTGGGAGATCGTCGAGACCCTCTGGCTCAGCGACCAGCACGGCTGGGAGCGGTTCGTCTCGCTGCAGCCGCCGTACAGCATCCTGCGGCGGGTGATGGAGGCCGAGCACTTCCCCATGTCGCTCAAATTCGGCATCGCCAACATCGTCTGGAGCCCGCTCGAAGGGGGGTGGCTCTCCGGCAAATACCGCCGCGGCGCCGCAAATCCCAAGGACAGCCAGCGCGCCGAGAAGTGGATCGGCGACATCGACAACCCCAAGTTCCAGCGCCGGCTCGACATCGTCGAGCAGCTCCTGCCGCTCGCCGAGGCGAAGGGGGTCCCCCTGGCCCGCTTCGCCAACGCCTGGGCGCTCCGCCATCCGGCGGTGACCTCGGTCATCCTCGGTCCGCGGACCCTGGAGCAGCTCGAGGACAGCCTGAAGGCGCTGGACGTTCAGATCACGGATGAGGACGCCCGGCGGATCGACGAGCTCGTGCCGCCCGGGACGTCCGCCCTATAATTATGAATACGATCACGCCCCCCTACGCTCCCATCCGCACCGCGCGGCGCATGGAAGGCGTCACCTACGCCGTGCGCGACGTCGTCGTCCTGGCCCGGCAGGCCGAGGCGATGGGCAAGAAGATCATCGGCCTGAACATCGGCGATCCTTGCCAGTTCGACTTCCGGACGCCGGAGCCCGTCGTCGAGGCGATCGTCAAGGCCCTGCGCGACAACAAGACGTCGTACTCCGCCTCCGAGGGGATCCCCGAGGCCCGGGAGGCGATCCGCCGCGACGCCGAGGAGCGCAAGGGAATCCGGTCGGTCCAGGACGTCTTCATCGGCAACGGCGCCTCCGAGCCGATCGAGCTGCTCCTCAACGCCCTGCTGGAGCCGGGCGAGGGGGTGCTCCTCCCCAGCCCGGGCTACCCCCTCTACTCCGCCGTGATGGCCAAGCTCAGCGCCCGCGAGATCTACTACAAGCTCGACGAGTCGAACGGCTGGCAGCCCGATCCGGACGACATCGCGCGGCGGGTGGACGCGGGCACCCGCGCCCTGGTGCTGATCAATCCCAACAACCCGACCGGCTCGGTGGCCGACCGCGCCACCCTGGAGGCGGTGCTGGAGATCGCGGCGCGCCACCAGCTCCTGGTGCTCTCCGACGAGATCTACGACCGCATGCTGATCGATCCCGGGACGGGCTTCGTGGCCACCGCCTCGCTGCGCGACGACGTGCCGATCGCCACCTTCGGCGGCCTCTCCAAGGTGTGGCTGGGGCCCGGCCTGCGGATGGGCTGGACCATCCTCTCGGGCCCCGGCGAGGTCCTGGCGCCGCTGGCCGACGCCATGGGCCGGCTGGTGCGGGCGCGCCTCTGCCCCAGCCACCCCGTGCAGTGGGCCATCAAGCCGGCGCTCGAAGGGCCCAACCCGCACATCGCGGAGGTCAACGCCAAGCTGCGCCGCCGCCGCGATTTCACCGTGGAGCGGCTCAACGCCATCCCCGGCTGGAGCTGCGTGCCGCCCAAGGGGGCCTTCTACGCCTTCCCCCGCTTTGAGCTGGGGGACCTCAAGGACACCGAGCTGGTGCGCGACCTCATCCTCCATCACGGCGTCGTGGTGGTCCACGGCTCCGGCTTCGGCCAGGACGATTTCAACCACGTGCGGATCGTCTTCCTGCCGCCGGAGGAGCTGCTGGAGGAGGCCTACGATCACATCGCCGAATATTCGATGGGAAAATATTCGCGGGGTAAGGACTAGATGGCGGGTCTCCAGGGAAAAACCCTTCTCATCACCGGCGCCAGCCGCGGCATCGGCAAGGCGATCGCCCTGCGCGCGGCGGCGGACGGCGCCAACGTCGCCATCGCGGCGAAGACGGCGGAG
>JAICSG010001065.1 GCA_025937035.1 Thermoanaerobaculia bacterium
GACGTCCTTGATGGTGGCGGGGTCGAAGACCACGACGTCGGCCCACATCCCCTGCTTGAGGACGCCGCGGTCGGTGAGGCGCATGCGCTGGGCCGGGAGGGCCGAGAATTTGCGGATGGCTTCCGGGAGGGTGAGCTGGTGGTCCTCGCGGACGTACTTCCTCAGGATGCGCGGGAAGGTGCCGTAGGCCCTCGGGTGCGGATGCTCCTTGCCCAGGAGCCCCTCGGGCGAGGTTCCTTGCGAGTCGTTGCAGATCGAGACCCACGGCTGCTTCAGGGCCAGCAGCACGTCCGGCTCCGACATGGCGAAGACCGCGACCTCGGTGTAGCCGTGGTCCTCGACCAGGAGGTCCATGAGGGTGTCGATGGGGTCCTTGCCGCGCATCTTCGCCACCTCGGCCAGGGTCTTCCCCTGGAGCGGCACGAGGGCGGGGTTCTGGAAGACGGAGAGCAGGATCGCCTCGGGGCCGGGGATCTCCTGCCACTCGTTGTCCCAGTCGGCGGTCCCGGTCGCTTCCATGTCCTTGCGGATGCGCTCGCGCGTGGCCGGGTCCTTGAGCCGCGCGAGCATCTTCTCGTCCCCGCCGTCGTGGGCCCACGGCGGGATGAAGGCCGAGAAGGAGTTGAACCAGGCCGGATAGGCGTAGGTGTCGGCGGTGACGTCCACCCCCTGCCGCCGGGCCTCGTCGATTTTGGCGACCACGTCGGGCATGCGCCCCCAGTTGCGCTTGCCGGCCGCCTTCAGGTGCCAGATCTCCACCGGCGTGTGGGCCTCGCGGGCGATGCGGACCGCCTCGTCGATGGCCGCCATCTCGGCGTCCCCCTCGTTGCGCATGTGGGTGGCGTAGATGCCCCCGTAGCGCGCGCTCTCGCCGGCCAGGGCGATCAGCTCCTCGGTGGAGGCGTAGGGGGCGGGCGCGTACTGGAGCGAGGTCGAGAGCCCCACCGCGCCATCCCCCATGGCCTCGCGCACCAGGCCTTTCATGCGCTCCAGCTCCGCGGGGGTGGGCGCGCGGTTCTCCTCGCCGATCACCACCCGCCGCACCTGGGTGGCGCCGACGTAGGTGGCGAGATTGATCCCCATCCCCTGTTTTTCGAGCCGCGCGAAGTACTGCCCCAGGGTCCGCCAGTCCGGCTTGATCCCCATGTGCTCGTAGCCGAGCTTGTCCGCCGCCACGATCGCGTCGGTGAGCGGCGCGATCGATCCCCCCTCGCCGGTGATCTCGGTGGTGATCCCCTGATAGATCTTGGAAGGCAGGCGCGGCTCCACCAGGATCGTCAGCTCCGACTGCCCCAGCATGTCGATGAACCCTGGAGCCACCACCTTCCCATGGACGTCGATCCGCCGCTTCGCCTTCTCTCCAGCGAGGTTGCCGATCGCCGCGATCCGCCCGCCGCGGATGCCGACGTCTCCCGAGTACCACGGGGAGCCGGTGCCGTCGACGATGTGGCCGTTGGCGAGGATGAGGTCGAAGGGGGGCTCGGCGGCGAAGGCCGCGAGGGGGAGGAGAAGAAAAGCGATCAGAGTGAGATTGCGGAGCTTCATATTCATACCCATGGGCTACCCCGGCTGCTGCCAGAGCTTCACCCCGCCCAGCAGCCCGGCGACGTTCTCGACGATCCTGGCGTTCTTCGGCAGCTTGAATTCGATCTCTTTGGCGTTGCCGCCGCCGATATAGAGGATGCGGTAGTTGAAGATCGGCGCGAGCTGTCTGATCACTTTTTTGACCCGGCGGTTCCATTTTTTCTTGCCGGCCTCGTGCAGCGCCGCGTTGCTCACCAGCTCCTCGTAGGTCTTCTTTTTGCGGAAGGGGTGGTGGGCCATCTCGATGTTCGGCACGTAGTGGCCGTCGACGTAGAGCGCGACGCCCATGCCGGTGCCGAGGGTGAGGACGAGCTCGGTCCCCTGCCCTTCGATCACCGCCAGCCCCTGGACTCC
>JAICSG010001249.1 GCA_025937035.1 Thermoanaerobaculia bacterium
AGCTCGGTGTCCTCCCGCCAGGTGGAGAGCCGCGCTTCGGTCGCCTCCAGCGCCTCGACCGCCCGCTCGCTCGCCTCCAGGCCGGCCGGGCGGTTTGCCGACTCAATCTCGACGTCGAGCGCGGTGCCCATGAGCATGACCCGGCGCTCGACGAGGGCGGGGCGGGAGGAGGCACAGGCGGAGAGGAGCCCACAGGCCAGAAGAAGCCAGGGGACCCTCACCCCTCTCCCTCCCGCCTGCTCGCGATGCAATCCGCCCCCGGCGGAATCGGCCGCCCATGCGGGCAGGTCCGCGGATGATCCAGAAACGCGCACACCTGATCCTCGAACCCCGCCGCGACCGGCGCCTCCCGGCCGCACTCCTCGCCGGAGCTGCGGGCGAGGGTGCGCTCGACCAGCACCTCGGCCAGCCGCACCCGGCGGACCGCGGCGCGGGCCTGCGCGTGGCCCCGCTCGGTGAAGGCGATCTTGCCGTCGGCGAAGGCGAGGAGGCCGTCCGCCATCAGCTCGGCCACGCCGCGGCGGGTGATCGAGACCGGCTCCCGGTCCTCCTCGATGAGCTGCCAGAGCTCGGCCAGCACGCCCAGGAGCTCCAGCTCTCCCGGTTGCTCGACGTGGGCGAGCCGGCCGTGCTCCAGCCGGATCTCCCGGTTGGCCCGCGTCGCGATCGAGGCGTCGTGGGTGACCAGGATCAGCGTGTGACCCCGCTGGTGGAGATCGCCCAGCAGAGACATCACGATCGCCTCGTTGACCGCGTCGAGGTTGCCGGTCGGCTCGTCGGCCAGGATCAGCGGCGGCTGGTTGATCAGCGCCCTCGCGATGCACACCCGCTGCTGCTCGCCCCCCGAGAGCTGGCTCGGCAGGTGCCCCAGCCGCTCCCCGAGCCCCACCCGGCGCAACGCCTCCTCGGCCTCGCCGCGGTCGGTCATGCTGTGCACGTATTGGGCGAGCATGACGTTCTCCAGCGCCGTGAGATAGGGGATGAGATGGAACTGCTGGAAGACCAGCCCCACGGTGCGCTGGCGGTAGCGGGCCAGCTCGCTCCGGCTGAGCCCGCCGAGGTCGACGCCGCCCACCCGTACCGTGCCGGAGGTCGGGTGGTCGAGGCCGGAGAGGATGTTGAGAAGAGTCGTCTTGCCCGAGCCCGAGGGGCCGGTGATCGCCACCCACTCCCCCTCGCCGATCGTCAGCGTCAGCTCGTCGAGGGCGCGCAGGGCTCCGAAACGGCGGCTCAGGGCCTCGGCTTCGACCAGGGGGGGCATGGGCTGATCTCTATTCGCCGCGCAGGACGCGCGCGGCGTCGAGCCGCTCGACCCGCCGCAGCGCCATCAGCATCGAGGTACCCACCACCAGCACCGCCACGAGCGCGGCGGCGGCGAAGCCCCCCCAGGTCATCGAGATCCCACCCCCCGCTCCCAGGACGCGCCGCGCCAGCCCCCCTGCCGCGATCTCGCCCAACACCTCACCCACCGCGCCGGCCAGCACCGCCGCCGCCAGCAGCTCGGCGGCCAGG
>JAICSG010000479.1 GCA_025937035.1 Thermoanaerobaculia bacterium
AGATGATGCGGAGAGCAAGGAGATCGCCGCCGGGCTGATCCGCGACGCGGGCTTCGATCCCGTGGACGCGGGCCCCCTGCGGATCGCCCGCTACACCGAGCCGTTCGCGTTGCTGGTCGCCCAGCTCGCCTATGAGGGGGACGAGGGGCCGGAGCTTGCATACCGGTTCGAGTGGCTTGGCGAGAGAGGAGGAGAGGGATGAGTCTGAAGAAAAGAAAGCTCGGCCGGCAGGGGCTGGAGGTCTCGGAGATCGGCCTCGGCTGCATGGGCATGAGCGCGTCGTACGGCACCCCGGAGGAGCGCGACGAGCGCGAGTCGATCGCCACCCTCCACCGCGCCATCGAGCTCGGCTGCACCTTCCTGGACACGGCGGAGGTCTACGGCCCCTTCACCAACGAGGAGCTGCTGGGCCGGGCGCTTCAGGGGCGGCGCGACCAGGTGACTCTGGCCACAAAGTTCGGCTTCCGCATCGAGAACGGCAAGCAGAAGGGCACCGAGCGGGACAGCCGGCCGGAGCACATCCGCCAGGTGGTGGAGGAGTCCCTGCGGCGCCTCCGGACGGACCGCATCGACCTGCTCTACCAGCACCGCGTCGATCCGGCGGTGCCGATGGAGGACGTGGCGGGCACGGTGGGCGAGCTGGTCGCCCAGGGCAAGGTGCGCTATTTCGGCCTCTCGGAGGCGGGGGTCGCCAACATCCGGCGCGCCCACGCCGTCCATCCGGTCTCCGCGCTCCAGAGCGAGTATTCGCTCTGGGAGCGGAACCTGGAGACGGACGTCCTGCCGGCCCTCCGCGAGCTCGGCATCGGCCTGGTGGCCTTCTCGCCGCTCGGCCGCGGCTTCCTGACCGGCCAGGTGAAGCGGGCGGAGGAGTACCCCGAGGGGGACTTCCGGCGCGGCGACCCCCGCTACCAGGGGGAGAATTTCGACGCCAACCTGCGGGCCGCGGAGGCGGTCAAGGAGGTGGCGCGATCGCTCGGCGTCAAGCCGGGCCAGGTCGCCATCGCCTGGCTGCTGCACAAGGGGGAGGACATCGTGCCGATCCCCGGCACCAAGCGGGTGAAATACCTGGAGGAGAACGTCGCCGCCGCCTCGGTCTCGCTCGATGAGGACCAGATGAGGAGGCTCGACGAGGCGCTCGCGCCGGAGAAGGTCTCCGGTCCCCGGTACAGCCCGACGGCGATGTCGATGGTGGATCGCTAACCCAGCACCCCCACCGCCGCCGCCCCCGCCTCCTCGGGGGTGGAGGAGCGGAGCTGCCAGGCGCGGCAGCGCGAGGCCAGGCCGATCATGCCGGTGAGGGCCTGGCCGTAGTCGAAGCCGGGGGATTTGATCACCGCGCCCAGCAGGTGGTGAGCGGCTTCGGACTGGCTCAGCGGATCGAGCCGCGGCGCTTCTCCCGCCTCTCCCCGCCGCAGGACCAGCAGGTCGCTCACCGGCGGCGGCCCGCCCGCGGAGGCTTCCGGAAAGGGGTAGTAGTCGGCCGGATAGTCAGTGGGGCGGGGTGGGATGCGCTCCAGGAGCCGCGGCGAGTAGACGCAGTCCATGTGCAGGGCGCGGGGGAAGCGCTCGACCGTCAGATCGCTCTGGCGCACGGGGAGGATGTCGTCGGTCACCAGCGCCATGCCGCTCGACCAGAGCCAGAGGGTGAGGCTGGTCTTGCCGGCCCCGGACTCGCCGATGATCAGGCAGGTGCCGCGCGGGCCCGCCACCGCTCCGGCGTGGAGCACCCAGCGGTCGTGGGCGCGGGCGATCGCCTCGTTGATCAATCGATATTCGATCAGGGGGGCGTCATCCCCGGGCGCGACCGGGACCTCGAAGGCCTCCGCGTCAGGGCCGGCGGCGGGGAAGCCGCGCAACAGATCGGCGAGGGCGGGCTGATGCATGGCCGGCACCCCCCGGCAGCGGAAGGCGTTGCCGAGGACGGTCCAACCATATTCTGCTATACCCATTGAAGAAATTGCCGGGCCGCCAGGTCGCTGAGGAAGGCCGTGAGGGCCGTCTCTTCCACCGTGTCGTGGGGGAACACCTCGCGGATCTCCTGGAGCGCCGAGGAGACCGTGTGCCGGCCGTCCGCGAAGCTGCAGAGCAGGGCGGCGGTGTGATTGAGGCTCAGGCTCTGGTCGAGCTCCCGGGAGTAGAGCACCGCGCTGCCGTCGCCCAGGGGCTCGAGCCGGACGCCGGGCGCCAGGGAGAAGGCGGAGCCGGGGCCGGGAAGGGAGGTCTCGTCGCGCTCGTTCAACGGGTGAAGGCTCCGGGCAGGGCAGGTTGGTAAGGATCTTGCTTTGTCATCCGGCAGTTGAGCTCGGTCACGCAGCGGACTATAGGCTGCGGTTTCAACAGGGGTCAAGGAGCACAAGGAGGTGACCATGGATTTTAGCTCGCTGTCGGATCGGAGACTTTTCCTCAAGCGCACCATCGCGGGTGCGGGCCTCGCCTTCGCGGTTCCCACCGTGTTGTCGTCGCTCGGCTCCCGGGCGCTGCAGGCCCAGACCAGCGGCCCGACGGGGGCTGCCGCGGGGAATCCCTACGGCACCAACGACGGCCATCACATGTAAAGTCTGCTCGCCGCGAGCAGATTCTCTTCAGATCGCGAGACCGGGAGGGGTGGCGGCCGGCCGTTAGCGTCCGTTCGCCCCCTCGTCTCCCTGCGTCAGCCGTATCAACCCGCACGACCAAGCCCCTGCGCGCCGCGGATCTTGTGACCCTCTCGCCTCTCGCCTTCGAGGGGCTTTTCTCTTCCTGGTATAGTCCCCGCGCAGATGACGGAACGAAGCCCGGCGCTCCAGATCCTCGCCGTCTACGGCACCCGTCCGGAAGCGATCAAGATGGCGCCGGTCGTCGCCGCCCTCAAGCGCCGCCCGGAGGCGTTCGCCGTGCGCGTCTGCGCCACCGGGCAGCACCGGGAGATGCTCGACCAGGCCCAGGAGCTGCTCGGCCTGCGTCCCGACCTCGATCTGCGGCTGATGCGCCATGACCAGACCCTGAACGGCCTCGCCTCGGCGGCGGTCGCCGCCATGGACGAGGTGCTGGCCGCCGAGTCCCCCGACTGGCTGCTCGTCCAGGGGGACACCACCACCGCCATGGCCGCCTCTCTCGCCGCCTTCCACCGCCGGGTCCGCGTCGGCCACATCGAGGCCGGGCTGCGCACCGGCGACCTGGGCCACCCCTTTCCGGAAGAGGCGAACCGGCGCGTCATCGATCTCCTGGCCGCCTGTCTCTTCGCCCCCACGGAGCGGGCCCGCCAGGCCCTGCTCGCCGAGGGGTGCGCCGCGGAGCGCGTCCACGTGGTGGGGAACACGGTGATCGACGCCCTGCGGACGATCTCGGAGGGGCTCGCCGGGCCGCCGCCCGAGCGGCCCGAGGTGCTGATCACCGTCCACCGGCGGGAGAGCTTCGGCGCCCCTCTGCGCGGGATCTTCGCGGCCCTGCGGCAGTTGGCGGAGGCCTTCCCGGCGTTCGACTGGCTCTACCCCGTGCACCCCAACCCCAACGTCCGCGGCCCCGCCCACGAGATCCTCGGCGGCCTGCCGAATTTGCAGCTGCACGAGCCGTTCGACTACCGCGAGCTGGTGCGCCGGCTGATGCGCTGCCGCTTCGTGCTCACCGACAGCGGCGGCCTTCAGGAGGAGGCGCCCACCTTCGGCAAGCCGGTGCTGGTGCTGCGCGAGACCACCGAGAGGCCGGAGGGGATCGCGGCCGGCGTGGCCCGCCTGGTGGGCACCGGCCGCGAGGCGATCGTGGCCGAGGCCTCCCGCCTGCTCGCCTCCGAGGAGGCCTGGCAGGACATGGCGAGGGCGGTGAATCCGTATGGGGACGGCCGCGCGGGGGAGCGGATCGCGGCCATCCTGGGCGGCGAGCCCTGGACCCCCTTCGCGCCCCCTCACCCGTGAGCAGGATCCTGATCGGCGGCTACTACGGCCACGGCAACGCCGGGGACGAGGCGATCCTCGCCGGGATGCTGGATGCCCTGCGCGCGCTACGGCCGGACCTCGCGATCACCGTGGCTTCCGGAGACCCGGCGCGCACCACGGCGGAGCACGGCGTGCGCGCGGTCCCCTCCGGCGATCTTCCCGCGCTGATCGCGGCCGTCGGCGAGAGCGACCTGGTGATTCTGGGCGGCGGCGGCCTCTTCCAGGACTACTGGCCGGTGCCGGAGGAGACCTTCCTGACCTCCCGCCAGGGGGGGCTCCTGGCCTACCTCGCCTACCCGGCGCTGGCGGCCCTGCTGGGGCGCCCGGCCGTGATCTACGCCGCCGGCGTGGGGCCGCTCGCCACGGAGGACGGGCGCCGCCTCACC
>JAICSG010000079.1 GCA_025937035.1 Thermoanaerobaculia bacterium
GACGCGCACGGACCTGCTCCGCGAAGAGGTGATGGACGAGCCCCTCCGGCGGCGCCTCACCGGCCGGAGACCCCCAGGCCAGGAGCTGCCGCCGCTCCTCCTCGTCCAGGAGGGGGAGCTCCCAGAGGCGGCGGCCGGGCTCCGTCACCGCCGCGCGCAGGACCCCCAGGAAGCACCGCGCCAGGCGGGTGGCCGTGGCCGGGTCGAAGAGATCGGTGGCGTATTCGAGGCGGACCGCGAGCCCCCTCTCTTCCTCGATCCACAGCGTCAGGTCGAAGTTCGACTGCTCGCTCCCCAGGTCAACCCGATCGAGCGTCAGGCCGGTCATCTCGAGGCGTGTCCGCGGGGTGTTCTGCAGGACGAGCATCGTCTGGAAGATCGGCGTGTGGCTCGTGCTGCGCCGGGGCTGCAGCTCTTCGAGCAGCTTCTCGAAGGGGAGGTCCTGGTGGGCGTAGGCCCCAACCGTGGTTTCCTGTACGCACGCCAGCAGCTCGCGGAAGGTCAGCTCGGCCGCGAAGCGGGTGCGCAGGGGGAGGTTGTTGACGAAGAAGCCGATCAGCTCTTCGATCTGGCTGCGGTTGCGGTTGGCGATGAAGGTGCCGACCGCCAGGTCGTCCTGACCGGACCAGCGGCAGAGGACCGTCTTGAGTCCCGCAAGGAGGACCATGAAAAGCGTCCCCCCGGCCGTCTCGGCGTGCAGCCGGAGCGCCGCGGCCAGGTCCGGCGGAATCTCGAACCGGTGGTTGCGGCCGCGGCGGCTCTGCACGGCCGGCCGCGGCCGGTCGGTGGGGAGCTCCAGCACGGGGACACCCTCCAGCCGCTCCCGCCAGTAGGCCACCAGCCGCTCGAGGACCGGGCCCCGCAGCCGGTCGCGCTGCCAGAGGGCGAAGTCCGGATACTGGATCGCCAGCGCCGGCAGGGTCGCCGGCCGGCCCGCGGCCCCGGCTTCATAGAGCGCCGCCACCTCGCGCGTGAACACGGTCATCGACCATCCGTCGGTGACGATGTGGTGGATGCAGAAGAGCAGCACGTGGTCGCGGGCGCCGGCCCGCACCAGCCAGGTGTGGAGCAGCGGCCCGCGGCCGAGGTCGAAGGGGCGCAGGGTCGACTCGCGGACCAGCCGGTCGAGCTCGGTCTGCCGCGCCGGCTCCGGGAGGGCGCTCACGTCCAGCAGGGGGAGCACGAGCCGGAGCTCCGCGGCCACCCGCTGCACCGGCGCCCCGTCGACCGCCGCGAACGTCGTGCGCAGCGCCTCGTGCCGCTCGATCACCTGGTGGATGGCCTGGTGGAGCAGGTCCGGGCGCAGGTCCCCCTGGAGGGTGACCGCCGCCGCCATGTTGTAGTGCGGCGTCCCCGGCTCGAGCTGATCGAGGAACCAGAGCCGCTCCTGGGAGAAGGAGAGGGGGGGCGGGCCCGCGTCGTGGGCGCGCGGGCGGATCGGCTCCTCGGCCGTCTCCCGCGGCTTCTTCTTTCCCAGCCGCTGGAGGAGATCGGCGAGCTGATCCTGGGAGAGCGTGGTGATGCGTTGCGACAGCTCGCTCATGCGCCGCTCCTCGCGTTGGCCGCGGGCTCCACCTCGGTGAGCGCCTGGGCGACCGTCTCGGCGCCCATCTGCTCGACCAGGTGGTCGACGATCCGGGCCGTCATGCCGGCGACCGTGGGGTGGGCGAAGACCTCCCGCAGGGGCAACGCGGCGTGGAAGGTGTCCTCGATCCGCGACAGGAGCTGGGTGGCCCGCAGGGAGTGCCCCCCCAGGGCGAAAAAGCTGTCGTGGATGCCGATCCGCTCCGTGCCGAGCACCTCCCGCCAGAGCTCGCAGAGCCGCTCCTCCAGGGGGTTGCGGGGCGCCACCAGCTCCTCCAGCGCGCGGGCGGAGCGGCCGATCTCGACGCGGGCGAGAGCCCGGCGGTCCACCTTGCCGCTGGCGGTCCGGGGCAACTCGTCGAGCGGCACGAAGAGCGCCGGTACCATGTGCTCCGGGAGCTTTTCGCGCAGGAACGTGCGCAGCTCGGCGGGCGCGGGCGCCGCGCCGGCGGCCGGCACCAGAAAGGCCGCGATCTCCTCGCCGCGCAGCAGCACCACGGCCTGCGCCACGCCCGGATGCCCGGCGAGCACGGACTCGATCTCCCCCAGCTCGATGCGGAAGCCGCGCAGCTTGACCTGCTGGTCGACCCGGCCGAGGAACTCGATGGCGCCGTCGGAGCGGAACCGGGCGAGGTCGCCGGTGCGGTAGAGGCGCGCGCCGGGGCCGCCCAGGGCCGCCGCGAGGGGGTCGGGGACGAAGCGCTCGGCGGTCAGGCCGGGGCGGCCCAGATAGCCGCGCGCCAGGCCGGCGCCGCCGATGTAGAGCTCGCCCACCACGCCCGCGGGCACCGGCTGCAGGCCGCGGTCGAGCAGGTGGACGCGCAGATTCGCGATGGGGCGGCCGATCGGCACGATGGCGCGGGGATCATCGCGCTCGCAGGCCCAGGCGGTCACGTCCACCGCCGCCTCGGTGGGGCCGTAGAGGTTGTGGAGGACCGCGTCCCCCACCGGAGCGAAGCGGGCGTAGAAGCGCCGGACCAGCTCGGCGGGAAGGGCCTCGCCGCTGGCGATCACCCGCCGCACCGCCCCGCACCCCGTCACGTCCGCCTCGGCGAGGAAGGCGCGCAGCATGGAGGGGACGAAGTGCAGGGTGGTGATCCGCGCTTCCGCGAGCAGCCGCGCCAGGTAGTCGGGCTCCCGGTGCCCCCCCGGACGGGCCAGCACCAGCCGGGCGCCGGTGATCAGAGGCCAGAAGAATTCCCACACCGAGACGTCGAAGCTGAACGGGGTCTTCTGGAGCACGCGGTCGTCCGCCGTCAGCCCGTAGGCCTCCTGCATCCAGAGCAGCCGGTTGACGATGGCCGCGTGCGTGTTCATCGCCCCCTTGGGACGACCGGTCGAGCCGGAGGTATAGATGATGTAGGCGAGGCTCTCCGGGAGGGTCCCCGCGGGGGGCGGGGGGTCGGCGGCGGCGTCCCCCTCCGGCGCGAGCGGCACCACCACGGCCCCGTGCGCGGGCAGGGCCGCCATCAGGTGGGGTTGGACCAGCAGGGTGCCGGCCCCGGAATCGGCCAGGATCCAGGCCAGCCGGTCCGCGGGATCTCCCGGATCGAGCGGCACGTAGGCGCCGCCCGCCTCCAGGATCCCCAGCAGGCCCACCACCAGCTCGAGCGAGCGCTCGGCGCAGATCCCCACCGGGATGTCGGGGCCGACGCCCAGGGAGCGCAGGCGGGCGGCCAGCCCGAGCGCCCGCGCCCGCAGCTCGCGGTAGGTCAGGGCACGGCCCTCGATCTCCACCGCCACCGCCTCCGGGGTACGCCGGGCCTGCTCCGCCACCAGCTCGTGCAGGCACGCCCCGCGCGCCACCTCCGGATAGACGGCGCGGGTCGCGTTCCAGGAGCACACCACCTGCTCCTCGTCCGCGGCGGCGAGCAGCGGGAGCTCGCCGATCGGGCGCGCGGGCTCCGCCGCCGCGGCCTCGAGCAGCCGCCGGAGCTGGGCGAGCAGCCGCTCGACCGTGGCGGTCTCGAAGAGGTCGGTGCTGTGCTCCAGGAAGCCCCCGAGCCCGCCGGGGCGCTCCCAGGCGTGCAGCGTGAGGTCGAGCTGGGCCGTCCGGCGCTCGACCTCCAGACGGGTCAGCGCGAGGTCGCGCAGCCCGAGGGTGGAGGCCGGCGCGTTCTGCACCACGAGCATGACCTGTGTCAACGGGTTGTAGGCCAGGTCGCGCTCGGGCCGCAGCTCCTGGACCAGCAGCTCGAAGGGGAGGTCCTGATGGGCCAGGGCGCCGAGGGCCGCCTGGCGTACCCGGGCGAGCAGGTCCGCGAAGGACGGCCGGTCCGCTACATCGGTGCGCAGGAGGACGACGTTGAGGAAGCAGCCGATCAGCGGCTCGAGCTCCTGGCGGCCGCGATGGCCGGAGCTGGTGCTGAGCACGAGGTCGTCCTGATGGGAGACGCGGTGCAGCAGGGCCAGGAAGCCGGCGGCCAGGGTCATGAACAGGGTGGCGCCGGCGCCCAGCCCGAGCCCGGCGAGCCGCTCCGCGACCTCCGGCGGCCACTGGAACGGCACGGACGCGCCGCGCAGGCTCTGGACGGGCGGCCGCGGCCGGTCGGTGGGGAGCGCGAGCACCGGGGGCGCCCCCTCCAGGTGGTGGCGCCAGTAGCCCAGGTGCCCTTCCAGGGTCTCCCCCCTCAGGGTGCTCCGCTGCCACGCGGCGAAGTCCCCGAATTGCGCCGGCAGCTCGGGGAGCCGCGGCGGCCTGCCTTCCCGAAAGTCTTCGTAGAGCACGCCCAGCTCGTGGATCAGGATGTTGTGCGACCACTCGTCGGAGGCGATGTGGTGCATGGTCAGCAGCACCACGTGCTCGCGCTCGCCCGCGCGGAGCAGCGCGCCCCGCAGGACGGGTCCGTGGGCCAGGTCGAAGCCGCGGTGGGCCTCCTCCGCGATCCGCGCCTCCCGCTCCGCCCGGCGGGCGGCCTCGGGCAGGGCCGACAGGTCGATCAACGGCAGGTCGAAGCCGGCGTCCGGCCGCGGCTCCTGGACGATCTGCACCGGCTCCCCCGCTTCGAGGGCGAAGGTGGTGCGCAACGCCTCGTGGCGGCGGACGATCTCGCCGAGGCCGCGCGCCAGCGCCCGGCGGTCGAGCGGGCCCTCCAGCACCACCGCGCCGGGGTTGTTGTAGGCCGCCGCCCCGGGCCGTAGCTGCTCGAGGAACCAGAGCTGCTGCTGGGCGTACGACATGGGAGCCCGGGCGCGCTCCGGCCGGCGGGGAATCGGCGCGCGATGTGCCGGCCGGTCTGCGAGCTGGCCGCCGAGCCGGCGCTCCAGGAGAGCGCGTTTGGCCGGGGACAGGGTCTCGCGACGCCCTGCGAGATCGCTTTCGTTTCCGTCCATCGCCGATCCTCGAGCTATTAAAAAGAATCTGCTTCTAAAAGAGCCCTTTATGCTTCAAATTTCATAAAAACGGCAAACCCCACAGAACCCGCTCTCACGGGCGGGAGTAGCTCCAAGCCAGCCCAACGTTCGAGAGATACCGAGTCCGGCTCAGCCCGTCAGCACCTGTGACGCGACGCCATCGCGGATTGCGCTCGCAGCGAGAGACGGCCAGGCACTCGATAAGGAGGCAATATCGGATAACACCGTAGCAGACCGCGCGCACTGCAATGACAACATTGAGTCAGAACCACGGCAATGCATCATTCGACTTTTCAGCGATCATCATTTTGATCGCGCTGAGCACAAGTGTTTTCAATCACCTGCAATTTAAGATGCTTCAAGGCCAATCTTGTCTATTGACATCTTGGTCTCTTGCCTCGATCCTACCCGTAAGAGTACACTGCAAGATAGCGAACAGTCAAGGGGTCTGAGACGAATATTTTCGTACCAAACTCTACTCCTAGTTGATATCTCTAAATTATTCGAGGACGTCACGCAAGATTCTGGTAGCCGGGATCTCTTCGTATGCAATTATCAAATGATCGGAGACAAGCTCGAATTTGTTCCGGCAACACTCCCGACTGGATCGCGATTTCTAAATAATCAGAGGACGTCACGGAGCAAGGGGTAGTGACAGAAGAAGCAGAGCCCATGGATGCGGCGGATACGCGGCGGGAAGGGGCCGCCGCGCGTCCCCCGGCGAGCCGCAGGTTTCTCGAATTCGCCGGGCGCAACGCGGACTGCCGGTCGCGTGAGAGCTTCGCATCCATCTTCCGTGACAACCCGCTCAAGGTCATGTCCCCCCAGCCGTGGCCCCTCTTTGTCGATAAAGGTGCGCTCAGCGAGGCAGAACGCGCCAGCGTCGGTCTCGATCGGCTGGTCAAGAGCGTGCCGGAGCGGTTTTTCGGCAACGATCCGGCCCGGATCGCCGCCTTCTATGGCTCGGCGACGCCCCACTTCGCGGAGACGGTCCTCGCGGAGCCGAACGGCATCCACGGCGCCCTCACACGCGGCGACTTTCTCGACGGCGCCGAGGGCCTCCAGTGCCTCGAGATCAACTCCGGCGGCTTCGTGGGCGGGTGGCAGCTCCAGGCCCTGGAGCGGCTCTACCTCGAGCACCCGGTGATCGCCCGCTTCCTCGCGGAGGAAGGTCTGCGCGCCAGCCACCGCAACACCATCCGCCTGATGCTCCGGCATATCGTCCGCGACACCCTGCGCGCGGGCGTGTGGAAGGGGGGGCCCCTCCACCTGGCGGTGATCATCCACCCCCATCGCCCGATCCAGGTGGCGATCCACTCCTCGGAGCTTTACAACCGCGAGTACCGGGCGGCGCTCGCGGAGGTGCGGCCGGGCCTTGAGGGCGAGCTCTTCCTCTGCGGCTACGCCGACCTGGCGGACGGGCCCGAGGGCCTGAGCTTCCGGGGCCAACGGGTCCATGCCATCCTGGAGCAGCACGACGGCCAGCTCGACGCCCGCGGCTTCCGGTGCTTCAAGGCGGGGACGGTCAACCTGTACAGCGGCCCCATCACCCAGCTCCTCTCCGACAAGCGCAATCTCGCCCTGCTCTCCGAGAGCGCCACCTCGGCGGACTTCAGCGCCGCGGAGCGCGACCTGCTGGCGCGGCATCTCCCCTGGACGCGGCTGGTCCTCGACCGGGATACCACCTGGCGGGGCCGGCGGTGCCGCCTGCCCGAGCTCCTGGCGGACAGCCGCGAGCAGTTCGTCCTCAAGAAGGCGACCTCGCTCGGCGGCCAGGACGTCCACCTCGGAAAGTCGGCCTCCCCGGAGCGGTGGGAGGCGCTGTTGCGCCAGGCGCTGGCCGATCCGGGCTGGATCGCCCAGGAGCTCGTCGAGCCCCGGCCCTACGACTTCCTGAGCCCCGGCGGACAGGTCGTCCACTACGACGTGGTCTGGGGGCTCTTCTCGTTCGGCACCACCTTCGGCGGCGCCTTCCTGCGCCTCCAGCCGAGCGACCGCGGCGGCATCGTCAACACCGCGGGCGGGGCGGAGGTCACCCTGCTGCTCGAGGTCGAGCCCGTCACGCCCGGTTGACCCCGGCGCACCCTAGAGAAAGACGACATGCAAATGCGAATCAGGTTCCTCCCGTTCCTCGCCCTGACCTTGCTCCTCGCCGCGGCTGCTCCGCCTCCCGGCCATCCGCCGGGCGGCTACCAGACGGTCCTGGGGGCCCGGATCTGGGTGGAGAGCGAGGGCAAGGGGACACCCCTGCTGCTGATCGCGGGCGGCCCGGGCCTGGCTCACGACTACTTCCACCCCTACTTCTCTGCCCTCGCCGCGGCGCACCGGGTGATCTATTACGACGCCCTCGGCCGCGGCCGGTCGGACCGGGCCCACAAGGCCGCCGACTACACGTTCACCCGGGACGTGGAGGAGGTGGAGGCCCTGCGTAAGGCCCTCGGCATCGCCCGGATGGACGTCCTGGGGCATTCGTACGGCACGCTGGTGGCCCAGGCGTATGCCCTGAAGTACCCCAACGCGGTACGCCGGCTCGTCCTGATCAGCCCGCTGCACAGCGGGGCCATGTGGCAGGCCAGCAACGATCTGATCAACCGCCAGATCGAGCAGACCATGCCGGAGGTCTGGCAGCACGTCCAGAACCTGCGCCGCCAGGGGCTCCGCTCCAGCGACCCGGCCCACCGCGAGGCCTACCGCACGCCTCCCGGGCTGTACTTCCACCGCCCCCCCGCGGGCCCGCTGCCGCTGGACCTCAGCATGGACATCTATTACGGCATCGCAGGAAACGACGCCGATTTCGTGATCGGAGGGGAGATCGCGAAGCTCGACTTCCGGCCGCGGCTGAAGAGCCTCGCCGCGCCGCTGCTCGTGCTGGCCGGCCGCTATGACCGCATCGCGCTGCCCGACCGCGTCGCCGAGTACAAGAAGAGAGCGCCACGCGCCGAGGTGGTCATGATGGAGAACAGCGCCCACTACCCCTTCATCGAGGAGACGGCGGCGGTGATCGAGAGAATCCGCCGCTTCCTCGCCAGGTGAGCCCCATGGCTTTCCAGACGCTGATCGACGTGCTGCGGGCCCGGGCCGCGGAGGACCCCGACGGGCAGACCTATGTCTTCCTCGCCGACGGGGAGGTCGAGCGGGAGGTGCTCCGCGCGCGGGAGCTCGACCTGCGGGCGCGCGCCATCGCCGCCCACCTCCAGGAGCGTCTCGCCCCGGGCGACCGGGCTCTGCTCCTGTACCCTCCGGGGCTGGAATTCGTCGCCGCCTTCTTCGGCTGCCTCTACGCCGGGGTGGTCGCGGTGCCGGCCTACCCGCCGCGACCGCGGCGCAGCCCGACCCGCCTGGCGACGATCCTGGCGGACGCGCGGCCGGCCGCCGTGCTCACCACCGCGGCGCTGGCCGAGCATGCCGGCCCCTGGACCGCGGAGCTGCCCGCCCTCGGGGCGGCCCACTGGATCGCCACGGACGGGATCGGCGCCGGAGCCGCGGGATGGAAGCCGCCGGAGCTCTCCCCCCAGAGCCTCGCCTTCCTGCAGTACACCTCGGGCTCGACCTCCGATCCCAAGGGGGTGATGGTCACCCATGGCAACATCCTTCACAACCAGGGGGCGATCCAGCACGGGTTCCGCCAGTCCGCCGAGTCCGTGATCGTGAGCTGGCTGCCGATCTACCACGACATGGGGCTGATCGGGGCCCTGCTGCAGCCCCTTTACGTGGGGGGCCGCTGCTACCTGATGGCGCCGGCCTCGTTCCTCCTCCAGCCCTCCCGCTGGCTGCGGGCGATCTCGCGCTACCGCGCCACCACCAGCGGCGGGCCCAACTTCGCCTACGAGCTGTGCATCGACCGCACCACCCCGGAGCAGCGCGAGGCGCTGGACCTGTCGAGTTGGGAGGTGGCGTTCAACGGCGCGGAACCGGTGCGCGGCGCGACGCTCGCCCGCTTCACCGAGGCCTTCGCGCCGAGCGGCTTCCGCGCCGAGGCGTTCCACCCCTGCTACGGGCTGGCGGAGGCCACGCTCCTCGTCGCGGTCGCCGGCCGGCGTCCGCCGCGCGTGCTGGCGCCGGAGGGGACGGGCCGGGAGCTGGTCGGTTGCGGGCCGTCTGCCTCCGGCCAGCAGATGGCCATCGTCGATCCCGAGACCCTGGAGCCGTGCCCGGCGGGGCGCGAGGGGGAGATCTGGGTGGCGGGCCCGAGCGTGGCCGCCGGATATTGGGGGAAGGCCGAGGCCACGGAGCGGACCTTCCAGGCGCGGCTCGCGAGCGGCGAGGGACCGTTCCTGCGCACCGGCGATCTCGGGATCCTCGAGCGGGGCGAGCTGCTCGTCTCTGGACGGATCAAGGACCTCGTCATCCTGCGCGGGCGCAACCACTATCCCCAGGACATCGAGCTCACCGCGGAGTCGAGCCATCCGTCGCTGCGCGCGGCGGGGGCGGCTGCGTTCGCCGCGC
The DNA here is from genome assembly GCA_025937035.1 of Thermoanaerobaculia bacterium. GTDB lineage: Bacteria > Acidobacteriota > Thermoanaerobaculia > Multivoradales > UBA5704 > DATARR01. Next base: position 9,385 of record JAICSG010000079.1, read on the forward strand.
CGGTCGAAGGCGAGGAGCGGCTGGTCGTGGTGGTGGAGGTGGAACGGCGCAGCCGCGAGGAGCCGGCGGCTCTGGCCGCGGCCGTGCGCGCCCGGGTCACCGGGGAGCACGAGGTCCCGGTGCACGAGGTCGTGCTGGTGCGCGCCGGCACGATCCCCCGCACATCGAGCGGCAAGGTCCAGCGCGGGCGCTGCCGCCAGCTCTACCTGAGCGCCGGGCTCGAGGTCGTGGCGGCGAGCGCCGCGCCGGCGGCGGCCACGCTGCCGGCCGGACCGGAGCCCGCCCTCTCCTGGGACCAGCTCGACGCCCTGCCGCCGGACGAGGCGTTGGGCGCCGCCCAGGAGCTGCTGCGGCACGCCGCGGCGCGCGTTCTCCGCCTCTCCCCGGAGCGGCTCCCCACCGATGAGCCGCTGTCGCGCGCCGGTCTCGATTCGGTGGCCGCCCTGGAGCTGGCCAACCGGTTGGACCAGACGCTGGGGACCCGCCTCGGGATGGAATCGTTCCTCTCCGATCTGACGATCGCGGACCTCGCGGCCGAGCTCCTCGCGCGGGGGCGGAGCGCGCCGCCGCCGCCGGCCGTACCCGCTCCAGCCGCCGGCACGGCGCCCCTCACCCAGGGGCAACGCGCCCTCTGGTTCCTGCAGCGGCTGGCGCCGCGGAGCACGGCCTACCACATCGCCGCGGCAGCCCGGCTTCCGGAGCCCGTGGACGCCGGGGCGCTGGCCCGCGCCTTCCAGGCGCTCGTCGACCGCCATCCCGCGCTGCGCACCACCTTCGAGACCCGCGAGGACGGCGAGCCCGTGCAGCGGCTGCGCGCCGCGGCGGAGGCGGCGCTCGCGCGGCACGACGGGCGCGGATGGACGGAGGACGAGCTCGCGGAGTGGATGGCCCGGGAGGCGGCGCGGCCGTTCGACCTGGAGCGCGGGCCGTTGCTGCGCGCCCACCTGATCGAGCGGCCGGGAGGGGAGCACGCCCTGCTCCTCGCCGTGCACCACATCGTCAGCGACCTCGCCTCGCTCGGCGTCCTGGTCGAGGAGCTGGGGGC
>JAICSG010001047.1 GCA_025937035.1 Thermoanaerobaculia bacterium
GAGATGCAGCAGGCCCTCACCGAGAAGCCCGGCACCAAGATCAACCTGGAGGTGATCCGCCTCGGCGATCCGGTGCAGATCTCCTTCGAGCTCAAGCCGTTCGATCCGCCGCCGGTCAGCCTGGAGGACGTCGAGGGGGGGGTGACCATGCTGCACATCCCGAGCTTCGACAAGGAGACCGTCCAGGAGGTCCGCGACGCCCTCGACAAGAACCGGGGCAAGATCCATGACCATCTCCTGATCGACCTGCGGGGCGTCTCCTCGGGCGATCCCGAGGTGGCCTACGCCACGGCCCGGCTGTTCACCTCGGGAGACCTCGGCGCGCTGATGCGCCGCTCCGAGCAACTCCAGACCTTCCGCGCCGACGAGAAGCCGGTCTGGCAGGGGAAGACGGTGATCCTGGTCGACCGCGGCACCCTGGGGGCCTCCGAGGTCTTCGCCACGGTGCTCCGGCAGAAGGAGAAGGCCGAGCTGGTGGGCGAGCGCACCTTCGGGCACGCCGGCCGCCTCGGCACGGCCGAGCTGTCGACCGGCGGCCGGCTCCTCTACACCGAGGCCTTCTATGCCGGTCCGGACAAGAAGCCGCTCAACCAGGCGCTGAAGCCCGACCTGCTGGTCGACGAGCGGAGCCGGACCTATCTGGAGAAGGACACGCCGATCGACGATCTGATCCTGCGCCACGGCGTCCGCCGCCTGCTGGGCCAGGAGCCCGCCACCACCGAGGCGAAGGCCGCTTGAGGGATTCTTCCCTCCTCTGATGGCTCGCCGCGCGCGTTCTCAAGGGTCGAAGGCCGGGGGGATGGTCCTCTTCCTCCTCGGCCTCTTCGTCGGCGCCGGAATCCTCTACCTCTTCATGAAGCCGTCCGCCCCGCGCGGACCGGAGCCGGCCGAGCCGCCGGCTCCCGCGCGGAGCGAGCCCTCCCGGGCCTCCCGCCGGGCCGAGCCCCGCAAGCTCCCCTCGGACCACGTCGAGCCCGAGGCTCCGGCCGCGGTCCCGGCGGCCACCGAGACCGTGACGCCGGCCGGACCGGTCCATGGCGCCCGGATCGCCCTGGTGATCGACGACCTGGGACACGACGTGGCCGATCTCCGGCCGCTGGAGGCGCTCGGCGTGCCGGTGACCTACTCCGTCCTCCCCTATGAGCCACAGACGCCGGAGGTGGTGGCCGAGCTGCGGCGGCGGAAGGCGGAGATCCTCCTGCACCTGCCCATGGAGCCGGTGCACGGCGAGAATCCGGGGCCGGGAGCGCTGCTCCAGGGGATGAGCGATGGCGAGCTGCGGCAGAAGACGGAGGACGCCCTGAAGGCGGTGCCGGGAGCAGTGGGAGTGAACAACCATATGGGCTCGCTCCTCTCCTCCGAGGAGGGGCCGATGAATACTGTCCTCAGTGTCCTCGCCGAGCGGAATCTCTTCTTCCTCGATTCGCGCACCAGCGCCCAGAGCGTCGGCTACAAGGTGGCGCTCAGCCTCGGTGTGCCGGCGGCGGAGCGCCAGGTCTTCCTGGACGGCGACGAGTCGCCCGAGGCGATTCATGCGCAGTTCCAGCGCCTCCTCAGCGTGGCGAGGGCCAAGGGCTCGGGCATAGCCATCGGCCACCCCCACCCCGAGACCCTCGCCGCCCTCACCCGGGAGGTCCCCAAGGCGAAGGCGGAGGGGTTCGAATTCGTACCGGTGTCTTATCTGCTGACGAAGTCGGGAGGGGAGTAGGGGCGGCCCTGTGTGGCCGCCCTACTCCGTTCTCAGCACCTCGATCGGCCGGCGCTCCAGAGCCCGGAAGCTGGCGGCCAGGCCGGCGATCACCGCCAGCAGGATGGTGCCGGCGAGCGCCACGGCGAGGTTGAACGGGGCGAAGGTCCAGGGGATCTCGAACCCCCGGGTCACCACCCCCCAGGCGAGCGCGGTGCCGCCGATGGCGCCGATGATTCCGGCCACCAATCCCACCAGGGCATATTCCACGGCGAAGGTCGCGGCCACCCCGC
>JAICSG010000057.1 GCA_025937035.1 Thermoanaerobaculia bacterium
GGTTCGAGAGGCGGGAGCGGACCTATCTCGTCTCCTGGCGGATGCCGGTGAGCGAGCGGGGGGATCCGCGGAAGCCGGATTGAGGAGTGTTACCCTGTATCCAGCGATGAAGAGCCGCACCCTTCACGCCGCCGCGCTCGCGGTCACCCTCTGGGCCGCCGCCGTCCCCGCCGGAGCCCTGCCTTCGCCGAAGAGCTCCTGGATCGAGGTCCACACGGCGAGCTTCACCCTGTTCAGCGAGGCCGGGGAACGGAAGACGCGGGAGATCGGCGAGGATCTCGAACGGCTGCGCGACGCCCTCTCCCAACTCTCCCCGGGGCTGACTCTGAGCTCGCCCACCCCCACCTACATCTTCGTCTTCAAGGACGCCCCGTCGTTCCAGGCCTATCAGCGGACCTACAACGGCAAGCCGGTCGACTCCGGCGGGTACTTCCTCGGCCGTCAGCTCGCCAACTACGTGGCGATCAACGGCGACCAGCACGGCGACGAGAGGGCCATCATCTATCACGAGTACCTGCACTACCTGATGCACACCAACTTCGCGGCCCTCCCTCTCTGGCTGAACGAGGGGCTGGCGGAGTACTACAGCACGTTCCAGGTCGCCAGAGACGAGGCCCGCATCGGCCTGCCCATCCCCGAGCACATCCTTTGGCTGCGGCAGCACGCGCTCATCCCGTTCGCCACCCTGTTCGCGGTGACCGACAAGTCCCCCGAGTACAACGAGGCCGACCGGCGCGGCGGGTTCTACGCCGAGTCCTGGGCCCTCGTCCACTACATGATCTCGGGTAACCCCGAGCGCCGGCGGCAGGCGTCGGAGTACCTCCGGCTGGTCCAGGCCGGCACCCCGCCGGACCAGATCTTCGCCAAGGCGTTCGGCACCGATCCCGCCGTGCTGCAGCAGGAGCTCCAGCAGTACGTCCGCAAGAAGCTGTTCGATTACACCCGCCTGCCCATCCGGCGGGAGACGAGCGTCGCCGCGGACGTGAGACCGCTGGCCCGCGCCGACGTGCTCTACCGTCTGGGGGACCTGCTGGCCAACCTGGGCGACGACCACGCGGCGGACGCCGCGGAGCATTTTCGCGCGGCCCTGGCGCTCCAGCCGGACCACGGCCAAGCGCTCGCCGGCCTCGGTTTCCTGGCCGAGCAGGCCGGGCGGAAGGACGAGGCGCGCTCGTTCTACGAGAAGGCCGCGAAGCTCGCGCCGGACGACGTCCGGGTGCAGTATCTCTACGCGAACAACCTGATCGACGATCCCGGTCCCGACTCGCTCCGGAAGGCGCGCGCCGCGTTGACCCGGGCCGTGGCGCTGCGGCCCGACTTCGGAGAGGCCTGGGCGCGGCTCGGCTACACCTATCAGGCCGAGGAGAGCCTGCCGCCGGAGGCCATCCAGGCCCTGGAGACGGCCCACCGTCTTCTCCCCGCCCGGATGGACGTGGCCCACAACCTCTCCCTGGCCTACGCGCGCACCGGCCAGACGGCCAAGGCGGAGGATCTCATCGAGCATGTGCTCGTCCCCCAGGCGACGCCCGAAGAGATCGCGAGCGCCCGCGAGGGGCTGCTCGACGAGGAGCACCGCCGCGCCGAGGAGCTCGTCAACGCCCAGAAGCTCGCGGAGGCCCTGCCCGTTCTCGAATCGATCAAGGCGAAGACCAGCCGGCCGCAGCGGCGGGCCGAGATCGAGCAGCAGATCGAGGAGATCCGGCACGCCCTCAATTTCAACGCCTTCGTCGACCACTACAACCAGGCGGTCGAGCTGGCGAACCGGGGAAAGGTCCAGGAGGCGGTCGCCATCCTGGAGCCGCTGCTCCAGACCACCCAGGACCCCATGCAGATCGAACGGGCCCGGTCGCTGCTGGAGCGGCTCAAGCCGGGGCGGAAGAAGAAGGGGCACTGACACCCGCCTGACGGAGCTGACACCAGCGTCACCCGTCTGTCAGCCTCCCCCGATTTCCATGTCTCTCTCGTAAATTGATGATTCTAAAAGGTATTCCAAATCTCCTGCCCCTGGCACAACCCCTGCTATATGGAAAAGACATTGACGTGCCCTCCAAGCAACTCCTCGGTGGTATCCCCCACGAGGAGCTTTTTTTTGCTCCTTGCGCCGATCGGCGGCCCGTGGAGTACACTGGGTTGAATGTCGGATTCAACGTCCGGATTTACGGTTGAGCAACCGGTCTGGGATGAAATATCCCCCAATGGCGAACGACGCAGGCGTGCGCGGGTCCGCCATGCCGCGCTGACGATCCTCTACCACCCCGATATCCGGCGAGCCGGCGAGCGGGCAATCCTCGGCGGGCTGGCTCCCGGCCGTCCGGCGTCTCTCTCGCGGCTGGAGCCGGTCTTCGAGCCGCCCTACCGGTCCGGGGCCCGGCCGCTCCTGGACCGCTGCATCAGCCGCTCCCCCCTGCCGGTCACGCGCGAGCCGGACGGCGCCGTCACGATCTCCGTCCGGGGGAGCCGCACCCGGCTGGTGGTGGAGGGAGTGCTGGTCCCGCAGGCGCGCAGCTTCCGGCCGGAGGAGATCGAGCGCGGGGTCGTCCTCGAGCTGGCCGACCGGGTCGTCCTGCTGCTGCACACGGTGCCGGCCCTGCTCCCCTCGTACTCCGCCGAGAAGCTCGGCCTGGTCGGCGAGAGCGAGGGGCTCCAGCGCGTGCGGCACGAGATCCGCCGGGTGGCCGACCTCGAGGTCCCCGTGCTGCTCCGCGGCGAGACCGGCACCGGCAAGGAGCTGGTGGCGCGGGCCATCCACCAGGCCAGCCCGCGCCGCGACGGCCCCTGCCTGTCGGTGAACATGGGGGCGATCCCCCCGTCGCTGGCCACCTCCGAGCTGTTCGGGGCCGTCAAGGGGGCCTACACCAATTCGGTCCGGGACCACCTCGGCTTCTTCCAGCGGGCCCACGGCGGCACGCTGTTCCTGGACGAGATCGGCGAGGCCTCCCCCGAGGTCCAGGTGATGCTGCTGCGGGTGATCGAGACCGGCGAGGTCCAGAGGGTCGGCGCGCCCGGCCTTCAGAAGGTGGACGTGCGGCTGATCGCGGCGACCGACGCCGACCTGGAGGATGCCATCGAGGCGGGCCGCTTCCGCGCTCCCCTGCTCCACCGCCTCTCCGGCTACGAGCTGATGATCCCGCCGCTGCGGGAGCGCCGGGACGATTTCGGACGGCTGTTCTGCCACTTCCTGGCCGAGGAGCTGCGGGCGATCGGCGAGGAGCACCGCCTGATCCCGCCCGAGGACACGGCCCCGCTCTGGCTGCCGACCTCGGTGGTGGCGCGCCTCGCCCGCTACTCCTGGCCCGGGAACATCCGGCAGCTCAACAACACGGTGCGGCAGATCGTCATCGCCAGCCGCGCTTCCGAGACGGTGGAGATCGGCCCCCAGATCGAGCGCCTGTTGAAGGAGGTCGCGCCGCCGCCCGAGCCCGAGATCCCCGCGCCGGCCCCACCGCCGCGCCGGCGGGCCGAGTCCGGCGACTATCGCTCCCCGGCCGAGGTCACCGAGACGGCGCTCATGGAGGCCCTGCGGGCCAACCGCTGGGAGGTCAAGCCGGCCGCCGAGCAGCTCGGTATCTCCCGGCCCTCGCTCTACCTGCTGATCGACAAGTTCCCCTCGATCCGCAAGGCGGCGGACCTCACCCGCGAGGAGATCCTGGAGGCCCGGCAGGCCTGCGGAGGCAGCCTGGAAGCCATGGTCGACCGCCTGGAGGTCTCGAAGAAGGGGCTCCTTCAGCGGATCACGCAGTTGGGGATCGAGTAGGCTCCGCCCCCCTCAGCACCCCGCCATGACCGCTCCTCGCAATACTTCCATGTGGTCCTGGCTGGTCTGCTCCCAGCGGAAGCCGGCGGCGTGCCGGCGGGTGGCGGACCGGTCGGGGTAGCGCTCGAAGAGGCGGCGCGCCGCCTCGACCAGCGCCGGCGCCGTCCGCTCCCTCATCAGCACCCCCGCCTCCGGAGCGTTGACCGCCTCGGGCGTGCCCCACACCGCCGTCGCGATCACGGGAGCCCCGCAGGCCATCGCCTCCAGCAGCACGTTGGCGATCCCCTCGCGGCTGGAGGCCAGGACGAGCGCGTCGGCGGCGCTGTAATAGTCCTTGAGGTCCTCCTGCTCGACGTGGCCGAGGAAACGGACCCGGTCCTCGACCCGGAGGGAGACCGCAAGCTCGCGGAGATGCCCTTCGTACCAGCCGTCCCCCGCGATCATCAGGGTCGCCTCGGGCAGATCGCGCAGGGCCTCGATCGCCAGGTGATGCCCCTTCCTCGGTATCGCGTGCCCCACGGAGAGGAGCACCACGCCGCTCAACCCCAACCGCGCGCGGACGGCGTCGCGGTCGACGGGATGGAAGAGCTCCAGGTCGACGCCGTGAAGGACCACCCGCACCTTCTCTTCCGGCGCTCCCCACTCCCCGAGGCGGCGCTTGAGCGCCTCGCAGACGGAGGTGACCCCGGCGGCGTGGTCCACCGCCCAGAGCAGGAGCCGCCGCGGTATCAGGTACCGCGGGTAGACGATCACGTCGTCCCCCAGGACCGACATCACGACCGGCTTGCCGAAGCACTGCCCCAGGGCGACCGCGGCGACTCCGTCCGGATAGACGTAGTGCGCGTCGATCAGGTCGAAATCGAAGCCCCGCTCGCGGATCCCTTCGAGCGCCTGCTTGACCGCCGTCGCCATCAGCAGCGGCGCCGAGCTCAAGCCCACCTTGGGCACTCGGGGATAGCGCGGATGATAGACCGGAATCCCGTACCGCTCCTCGTAATAGGGGACCCGGGCGAGCTCGGCGTAGTGGCCGAACGCCGGATGCCCCCAGGGGAACCAGGGGACCGGCGCGACCACGTGCGACTCGACCTCGCCGGTCTCGAGGAGGTGCCGCAACCGCTGCTCGATGAAGATCCCGTTGCGGGGCTGGACACAGTTCGGATAGAGCGACGAAAAAGTGACCGTTTTCATGGCGACTCCTCCTTGGCGGACGGTTCACCACGATTTTAATTTAAATTTTACTTGAAATTAACAGTCGCGGGATCGATCGACAGAGGAGAGAGACAGAGCGATATACAAGAAAAGGTTTATTACAATCGGATCTCCGCCTCTCGGCGCCCGGCCATACGGCCCTCGGCGGTGCGCCGGCAGATCTCCTCGAAGGCCCGGGCCGCGTGGAGGAACGAGCACCTTTCCTCCACATAACGCCTGGCCTCGCGCGCGATCCGCTCCCGCAGAGCGGCCTCGCGCAGCAGGCGGACGAGGGCGGCGGCCAGCTCTGGAGCCGTGTCGGCGCGCAGATAGTGCCGGTCCGGCTGCAGGGAGAGGCCCTCGACGCCGATCGCGGTCGATACGACCGGACACCCCATCGCCATGGCCTCGAAGGCTTTGAGGCGCGTCCCGCCGCCCACGCGCAGCGGGATGACGTACGCCGAGCACCCCCGGACATGAGGCCGGATGTCCGCTACGAATCCCGTGAGCTCCCAGGCCGCCCCGCGGGCTCGGACCTTCTCGGCCAGGAAGCCGGGGGGATTCCGGCCGATCACCTTCATGCGGGCGCGCGGGACCTCGCGGACCACCAGGTCCCAGACCTCCTCCAGGAAGAAGTCGAGGCCGTCGATGTTGGCCATCCAGTCCATGGAGCCGGTGAAGGCGACACACTCCGAGCTCCCAGGGGGGACGTAGTCGAAAAAGTCGAGGTCCACCCCGGTGGGAATCACCTCGGCGCGGGCGATCCCGGAGGCCTCACGGAAGTGGGCCGCGTCCCTCTCCGAGACCGCCACCACCGTGTCGAAACGCCGCAGGACGCCGCTCTCGAAGCGCTCCATCTTGCGCAGTTGATTCCGCCAGACGGCCCGCTTGACGCGGCTGGCGGCCACCTCCTCGTGCCGCCGGAAGATCTCGCTCTCGACGTTGTGGGTGAACAGCACGGAGGGTACCCCGAGGGGAACCGGCGCCAGCACCGCGGTGTGGGGGAAGTCGAGCACCACCAGGTCCGGCCGGCGCGCGAGCTCGGCCGCGACCACCCGCCGGCCCGGGCGGGAACGATCGGTCGCCACGGAGACCGGAAGCCGGGAGAGGAGATGGCGCAGGCGGGTCACGGGGAACAGAGGGCCGCGCCGCGGCGCGGGCCAGGCGGCGAACCGGTCGCAGACCGCCGCGAGATCGGCGGCGAAGCGGCCGCGCCCCTCCGGCGGGACGGGTGAGGCCAGCGCGATCTCGTAGGCGCCGCCCTTCATCCCCCGCAGGATCTGGACGGTGCGGATCTTCCCCCCGTTGTCGGTCGGAAAGAGGAAGCGGGGCGAAATGAACAGCAGGAGCGGGCGCCGGGAATCCGGCGCCGGAGCCGCCGGCGGATGGGACGGGAGCGCCATGCCTCATCTCCCCCGGGCGAGCAGCTCCCAGCAGCGGATCCCGGCGACCTCGCCGCGGTCGACCACAGCATAGTGGTCCTGGAAAAAGGCCTTCAGGCGGGGCTGGGTCAGCCCCTTCTGCCGCAGGATCGGCCACGGGGCGTGCCAGGTGCGGTCATCCAGGATGCCGAAGAGATAGACGCGCCCGCCCACCGCGAGATGGCTGTCGGCCGCGCCGGCCAGCCGCGCGAAAAGTCGGTCCGGATCGGGGTCCTGCTCGTAGAGCCGGTCCGGATGCAGGCGGGGGACCCCCGGCAGATCCAGGAAGATCAGGGTGGGGCCTCCGGAGTAGTCGAACCAATGCACGGCGAGGTCCCGTGGGGTGAGCCGGCGCCGCAGCTCCGCCTCGTAGCGGTGCAAGGGGTAGCGCTTCTTGGGGAGCGCCCAGCCGGAGAGGACCGTGCCCGCGACCAGGGCGAGGAGGAGGGCCTGGAGGGCCAGGCGCCAAGCCGCCGGCGGCGCCGTCGCCATCAGCACGGTCACCGGAATCGTGATCTGGAAGTAGAAGTCCGCCTCGTTCAGGTTCCAGGGGACCGCGAAGGCGAAGGCCCCGAGGACGAACGCCAGGGGGGCGGCCACCGCTCCACGCCCCCGGACAAGACGGAGCAGCGCCTCCAGGTAGATCCAGGCGAAGAGCGCCAGGGCGGCGAGGAAGACCGCGCCCTCGGCGAGGAAAAGCCCGCGATAGGCCGGCAGGAAGGAGGAGTCGCCGTTCATCCAGGTGCGCAGCATGGCTCCGAAGTCGCTGATGAAGACGAAGTTCTGGACCCCTCCGAAGACCCCCCGGGCGAGGCTCTCGGCGATCCCTGTGGAGGGACCCCGGCCGGACGACTTGGCGAGCAGGAATCCCAGCAGGCCCCGGATCCCATGGGGGCCGGGGGTGGCGAGCGCATAGCCGGCGCCGAGGATGGCGAGCGCCGTGCCGCCGCAGAGGACGCCGAAGACCGTCGCCAGGCCGAGAGCCCGCCGCGGGCCCCGGCCCGCGCGGAGCGAGACCCCCAGGACCGCCAGCGCCAGGAACGGCGCCACCAGCACGCTGTTGATCAGGAACCCCGCGGCGATCCCGAGCTCCACGGCCGCGGCGGCCAGCCGTCCCGTCCTCCCGGAGCCGCCGGCCCGCTCGCCCTCCTCCCAGAGCGTCGCATGGAAAAGAGAGAGGGTCAGGAAAGGGAGGGCGGCCAGCTTGATGTGACCCGAGGTCGCCAGGTTCAGGAGGTTGTAACCGAAAGCCGCCAGGGCGGTGAGGAGGACGCGCCGCGCCGCGCCGGCTCCCAGCCGGACCAGGAGGAGGTAGAGGATGCCGAGCGACAGGGCGGCGCAGAAGGTATTGAAGCGTTCCTGGCTCAGGATCGCCGGTCCCCCCAGGGAAAGGTAGCGGTGCCAGAGGACCACGGCGGGCTGCATCAGCAGGTGGGAGGCGTCCCACTCGAAAACGCCGGCGGCGATGTGGGGGGTGAAGCGGAGGGCGTCGTCGATCGGGAGCTCGGAATAGAGAGAGGTGTAGAGGAGGGCGGCGAGGGCGCAGACGGCGAGCGCCTGCCAGCCGCTCCGCCAGCCGGGCCACGGCCGCACGCGGCCGGGAGCCTCGCCGAGCGCCTCTACCAACAGATCCCCCGGTAGTCGAGGCCCTGGAGAGCTCCAGGCTCCTGGCCCCCCTGGAGATCGATCACCGGCACCTCCGGATGCAGCGAGGCGATGGTCTCCATCTCGCTCCTCCCCACCTTGGCGAGGACGATCGCGTCCGCCCCCACGAGCGTCGAGACCACGTCGGGCTGCAGCAGGCGGTCGAGGTGGGGGATCTCACGCTCGATGAAATCCCGGTTGGCGCCGATCAGCCGGGCGGTGTTGATGTCGGGATCGAAGATCCTCAGCTCGTAGCCCTTGCCGAGGAGCCTCTCGCTCAGCGTCACCAGCGGCGACTCCCGCAGGTCGTCCGTGCCCGCCTTGAACGTCAGGCCGAAGAGGGCGATGTGCCCGCGCCCGTTCTCGGCGATCAGATCGAACGCGCGGTCGACATGCCGGCCGTTGCTCGGCAGGAGCTGCGAGAGGAGCGGCGTCTCCACGTTCAGGCTTCTCGCGCCGTGGAGGAAGGCGCGCAGGTCCTTCGGCAGGCACGAGCCGCCGAAAGCGTAGCCGGGCCGCAGGTAGGCCGCGGAGATGTTGAGCACCCGGTCCTTGCAGAAGATCTCCATCGCCTCCCGCGCGTCCACCCCCATCTCCTTGAGCACCGCGCCCGCCTCGTTGGCGAAACAGATCTTCAGGGCGTGGTACAGGTTCGCAAGATATTTGACCGCCTCCGCGGTGCGCAGGCTCGTGCGGACGATCTCGGCCTCGATCCCGGCGTACATCGTCTCGAGCAGGCGGAAGCCGCACGGGGTCCGCGCGCCGGCCACGATCAATGGTGGACGATGGAAGTCGGCGACCGCGCTCCCCTCGCGCAGAAACTCCGGGTTGTAGCAGACGTCGAGCCCCTCCCCGAGCCGCCGGCCCGACGTCTCTTCCAGCAGGGGAATGAAGCGTTCGTCGGTGGTTCCCGGCAACACGGTGCTCCGGTAGATGACGGCGTGGGGCCCGGGTTTGCGCCGCAGCGCCTCGCCGATCTCACGGGTGACGGTTTCCACCGCTTCCAGCGAGAGAGAGGCGTCCCGCGCGCTCGGCGTCCCCACCGAGACGAGAGAGACATCCGTCTCGCGGACCGCCCGCTCCGGATCGACCGTGGCCCGGAAGCGGCCCGCGCCGACCGCTTCCCGGATCAGCTCGTCGAGACCGGCCTCGACGATCGGCGAATGTCCCCCTTCGAGCAGGGCGACCTTGCAAGGATTTTTGTCGACGCCGAAGATCTCGTGCCCCCGCTTTGCCAGGCAGGCGCCCGAGACGGTGCCCACGTAACCCAGACCGAAAAGAGAGATCCTCAGGCCCATGGTCGAGACTCCCGCGCGATAGAACAACGTACCGACACGCGGAAATCATGCACGAATCGTGCCTTTCTTTTAGAGAAATTTTAATAAATCTCCGGCCGCGGGTGCGCGGCCCTTCGCGGCCGTGGCGGGAGGCGGCCTTCCCCGTCCGCGCCGTGAAGGATTTACATCACCGGAATCCCCCGCGCCAACAGTCCGAGGATTCGTGTATCCTCAGCCGGCAGCGAAAGCCGATCCCGGAGATGCTCTCACCCCGCTGGCTCCACGTCGCCCTTCTCCTGGCTCCGTTCGTCCTCGCGGTCCGGATGGAGCGCGACGCCGTGCCGGGGGAAGCTCCCGAGGAGGACATCGCCGGCCTCGTCCGGCGGATCCAGGGGGGCGATGCGGCCGCCGAGAGCGAGCTCGTGACCCGCTTCAGCCGCGGCCTTCTGTTGATGCTCCGCCGCCTCGTCCGGGATCCGGCCCTGGCGGACGACCTCCACCAGGAGACCTTCGCCCTCGTCCTCGGCAAGATCCGCCGGGGGGAGGTGCGGGAGCCCGAGAGACTCGCCGGCTTCATCCGCAGCGCGGCGCGCAACCTCTTCATCGCCGACCGCCGCAAGGAGGCGCGCTACAGCTCCCTCGACGGCGGCGGGGAGGAGGGCGAGGGGGCACGCCCGGAGCCCGCAGACCGGGGGCCGGCGCCGCTCGACCGCTTCCTGGCCGACGAGGAGGCCCGGCAGGTGCGGAAGCTCCTCGACGAGCTCCGCTTCGACCGCGACCGCCAGCTCCTCCTCCGCTTCTACGTCTCCGACGACAGCAGGGAGGAGATCTGCGCGGCTCTGGAGATCGAGCCGGAGCGCTTCCATCAGGTCCTGTTCCGGGCCCGCGAGCGGCTGCGGGAGCTCTGGGACCGGGCGGAGAAGCGGCAGCGGTTCTTCGCCGGCGCGCAAAGAATTGTCGGCAGAATCGGCGGGGAGCCCGCACGGGATTGATGATGGATCATTCGACGATCGATGCCGGCAGCGTCGCCGAGCGCTATGTGACGGGCCGCCTCGCGCCCGAGGAGGCCGCCGCCTTCGAGGAGCACTATCTCGACTGCCCGTCCTGCTGCGCCCGGGTGGAGGCCGCCGACCGCCTCCAGCGCGGGCTGCGGCGGCTGGCCGAGGAGGCGGCGGTCCGGCCGGCCGGCTCTCTCCGCTGGAGCCGCTCGCCGCGGCTGGCCCTGGCCGCGGCGGCCCTGCTCGCCGTCGCCCTGGTGCCGGCCTGGATGGAGCGCCGGGAGATCGAGAGCCTGCGCTCCGGCCTCTCCTCCGTGGACCGCCTGAACGGAGATCTCCAGCAGGCCCGGCGCGACCTCGCCGCCGAGACGGCGAGGCGCGAGGCCCTCGGCCGGGAGATGGCCGCCGACCGCCAGCCCCAGACGAGCCTCCCCGTGGTGCCGTTGACGCCGGTCCGTGGCGGCGAGGGCCCGGTGCGGACCCTGAAGCTTCCCGCCAAGCCGGGCTGGGTCGGCCTGTGGGTGGAGCCCGGCGACGCGGACTTCCCCGCCTACCGGGCGACGCTGCGGAAGAACGAAGGCGCCGTTGTCTTCCAAGCCTCCCCGCTCGCGCTCAACGACCTCGGCGCCCTGCTCCTCACCGTCCACTCGGCCTCGCTCTCCCCCGGCTCCTACCGGCTCGACCTCGACGGCCTCCCCGCGAGCGGCGCGCCAGTGCCGGCCGGCCGGTTCGCGTTGCGGGTCGAGTAAAGCCTCAGGAGCCGCACCGTCCCGGCACCGGCGCCGGGACGATGAGGGCATTGCCCACCTTGGCCCAGGAGTGGCCTCTCACCTTGTCCGTGGCCAGGATGTTGATCGCCGCCCGCAGCGCCGCGTCCCAATCGCTTTGGGAATTGAGCGTATAGGCGCGGGTGGCGAACCCGCCGGCCGCCTGCGCCTTGAGGGCCAGCTCGCACCCGCCCCGCGAGCCGAACGCGATGTTGATGAACACCCGGTTGCCTTTCGTGTACGCAGGCCCGTTGATATCGTTGCCCGCCGCCCGCTGGTCGATGTCCACGAAGGCCAGGCGCTGCCTGGTGTCCTGGGACAGATACCTCCGCCGCCGGGCCACGTCGGAGCTCGGGTCGGAGTCCTCGCCGGTGAAGACCAGGATGAATTTGCCTTTCAGCTTGTCGATCGTGGGCCAGCCTTTGCGGGCGCCTTCGAGGAGCGTATCGGCGTTTCCCTGCAACATGTCCGGGGTGTAGAGATTCCCGGCGCCTAGCGTCTCGGTGAAGGTCTGCTCGATCTTCCGGGTATAGGTGGCGTCGTCGCCGGCCGCGTCCTTGAGGTCGAGGCTGACGGTGATCACGTCGTGGCTCGGGTCGGCCAGATGGTAGTTGTGCAAGATCAACAGAGCGTCCCGGAGGGTCGCCTTCTTCCAGTCATAGGCGCCGCCGTGCTGGAGCGTGCTCGCCCAGTCGTCGTCCGTCTCTAGAAATTCGTCGGACAAGACAAGGTCGAATTCCAGGTTGCGGACGCCGGCCTGATAGGGATTGACGCGATCGAACTTGAGGGCCTCGGTCAGCGTCTCGTCGCGCTGCTCGGTGTTATGGGAGCCCTTCTGCTGCGATTTGTTGTAGGCGGGCGAGGGGGTCTGTGCGGGGAGTGCCGCCGCTAGAGCGAGGAAGGCCGACAGGGACATCGCTAGCTTGGAAAAGGTTTTCATCGGGATCTCCTTATGCGAGCTTCAA
>JAICSG010000383.1 GCA_025937035.1 Thermoanaerobaculia bacterium
CACCGGCACGGTGGTCATCACCACCAGGGGGGTGACGAGCGACTCATAGAGTGCCGCCACGGTCAGGAAGACGAGGAGGAGCGAAAGGCCGAGCGCCAGTCGGAGCTGGCCGAAGGCCCGCCGCAGCTCCAGCGCCTGCCCACCCGGAGCGGCCTGCTCGTCCGCCGCCCGCGCCACGCCGCGCAGGAGCTCCTCTGGATCGCGGTTGCCGAGGCTCCCGTCGAAGGCGAGGCGCACGGCGGGCTGGCCGTCCTCCCGTTCGAGCGCCGGGGGGCGGACCCCGGGGGCGAGCCGGGCCAGTGCGGCCAGCGGCAGGGCGCCCTTGTCCGCCGCCGGCACCACCGGCAGCAGCGCCGGGTTCTCGGGCTCGGTGGGGCGCACCACCACGTCCGGCTCCACGCCGTCCATATGGACGCGGCCGGCGGTCTGGTCGGCCAGGGCCTCGCGGACCTGCTCCTCCAGGCGGTCGCGGTCGGCGCCGAGGGCGGCCAAGCGGGGGACGTCCCAGGCGAGGAGGAGGGCGGCGCGGTCCTGGTCGCGGCGGAGCCGGGCGGCGCGCAGGCCGGCCGCGCTCCGCAGCCGGTCCTCCACCCGGCGGGCCAGGGTGGCGGCCCGCTCCGGCGTGGCGGCCGAGGCCACCACCTCCAGCCGCCGGCCGGCCTTCTCGATCGATTGCAGGAAGGCGCTCGGCCGGGGCTCCACCCAGACCTCGACGCCCGGCAGGCGGGAGAGCTCATTCCGCAGCCGCTTCCGCGCCTGGGCCGCGCTCGCCGGATCGGCGAAGCGCAGCTCGATCTTCCCGGTTTCCTCAGCTTGCTCATCGGGAGATTGCCAAGCGAGCCGATCGGCTTTTCCCTTTCCCAGGATCTCAGCAGTCCGCTCTTCCACGGCACCGCCCAGCCGCCGCGCCGCCTCGGGCGCCAGATCGGGATCGAGCCGGTAGCGCACCACGAGGTCCCGGGCCGCGGCGTCCGGCACCAGCTCGCGGGGGAGGGCGATCACCGCCAGCACCGCAACGGCGGTCGCGGCGATTGCTCCAAGCGCCGGCAGGCCCGGCCGGGAGAGCGCTCCGTCGAGCAGCCGGAGATAGGCGGCCCGCCCCGGAGTCCAGCCCTTCGATATGCCTGCCCGGCGGTCGCGGGCGAGCACCGGGGTCACGGTGAGGGAGAAGAGGAGCGAGGCGGCCAGGGAGGCCACGATGGCGAAGGCCTGGGCGCCGAAGAAGGCCCGGGCCAGCCCCTGGAGGTAGACGAGAGGGAGGAAGACCACCGCCGTGGTGAGGAACCCCGCGATCACCGGCAGGGCGATCTGTTGCGTCCCCGCGATCTCCGGCTCGGCCTCCCCCCGGGCGCGGGCGGTCTCGATCGCCTCCAGCACCACGATCGAGCTGTCCACCAGCATGCCGGCGGCGAGCGCCAGGCCGGCTAGGGAGACCACGTCGAGCGGCACGCCGCAGAGGTGGAAGGCGGAGAAGGTGGCGAGCATCGAGGCCGGCACCGCCACCGCCAGGGCCAGCGTGGGGCGCCAGCGGCCGAGCAACAGCCGGAGCACGGCGACCCCCAGGAGCAGACCGATCAGGGCAGCCAGCCCCAGCTCGCGCAAGGCGGCCACCACCTCCTGGCTGCGGTCCACCGCCACCTGGACGCGCAGCCCGGCCGCGGTCCGCCTGCCCAGCTCCGTGGCCCGCTCCCGCACCCGGGCGGCCAGGGCCACGGCGTTCGCCTCCGGGGCGCGGTAGACGCGCACCAGCGTCCCTTCCCGGCCGTCGAGGCGGAAGAAGGTGCCGTCCCGCACCTCCTCCACCGCCACGTCCGCCACGTCCCCCAGCACGCTCTCACCCCTGGGACCCTGGATTCGCAGGGCCCGCAGAGCGTCGAGCGAGGGGGCGTCCTCCCGCACCAGCAGCGGGCGTACCGCCGCTCCCGCCCGCGCCCGGCCGGCGGCCACGCTCTCTCCCACCGGCTTCAGGCGGGCGACCAGATCCGAGGGGGTGAGCCCGCGGGCGGCGAGGGCGGCGGCGCGCGGCCGGACCACCGGATGGAGCGGCGCCAGACCCAGGGTCTCGACCTTCCCGGCTCCCTCCAGCCGGGCCAGCTCGGGCACCAGCACCTCGCGGGTGAAGGCGGTGCGCGCCGCCCCCGAATCGCCGAACACGGCCACCTCGACGATCGGCTCCGTGTCCCCCGCCACCAGCTCGACGGCGAGCGCGACCCCCGGCGCCTCCAGCCCGGCCAGGCGCCGCTCGGCCTCGATCCGCAGCCGGTCGGGGTCGGTCTGCCACTCGCTCTCGACCCGCACGCGGGCGAAGCCGTCGCCGGTCGAGCTGCGGACGGCGGTCACCCCGGGGACGGCCGCCAGCCGCTGCTCCAGGGGGCGGGTGACCCGCTCCAGGAGCTCCTCGCGGGCGCTCCCGGGGGCGGTGGCGGTGATCGTCAGGCCGGGGCGCTCCAGGGAGGGGAGGAGCGAGACGGGGAGGCGGAGCAGGGAGAAGACCCCCAGCACCACCACGGTCAGGGCGCCCAGCAGCGTCGAGACCGGCCGCTCGATGGCGCGGCGGATCACCGCCCCTTCTCCGTCTTCCTGGGCCTGACGGAATCGTCGACCGCCTCCACCCTGGCGCCTTCGGTGAGCAGGCCGGCGCCGCTGACCACCACCTTGTCGCCCGCCGCCAGCCCAGAGACCACCTCGATCCGGCCGTCCGCCCGGCCGCCGGTGGTCACGGCCCGCCGCCGCGCCGTCCCTCCCTCCACCACGAACAGGGCGCTCCCGCCCTCGGAGACCACGAGCGCCTCCTCGGGCACGGTGATGGCGTCCGGCCGCGGGTCGAGCTCCACGTGGACCTCCACCCCCTCGCCGGGCGCCGGCAGGCCGGCCCCCTCGGTCACCTCGGCCACGATGGGCGCGGTGCCCCCCGTCTCCAGCATGGGTGAGATCTCGCGGATCACCCCATGGCCCACCGCCCCCGGAGCGCCGGGCAGGACGAAGCGCACCCTCAAGCCCGGATGGAGCCGCCCGCGGTCCCCGGCCGCCGCCTTCGCCTCGACCCGCGGCGGCCCGCCGGCGGCCACGCGGGCGAGCACGGCGCCGGCCTGGACCTCCCCCTCCGGCGGGAGCTGCCGCTCGACCAGCAGCCAGCCGGAGACCGGCGAGCGGAGCTCCAGGGTTCCCTGCTTCTGCCGGGCCGCCGCCAGGTGCTGGGCGGCGAGGTCGGCCTCGGCCTTGTAGGTGGCGAGCGTCGCCGCCGGCACGACCCCGGCGTCGAAGGCCTTCTGATAGCGCGTGAGGTCCGAGGTGGCCGCCGCCAGGCGGAGCCTGGCCTCGGCCACGGCCGCCTCCGCGTCGGTGCTCACCAGCCGGCCGAGGAGCTCGCCGGCCTGGACCTGGACGCCGGAGGAGAGGCCGTTGCGGAACCGCTCCGGGTAGCGCAGCCGGCCGGCGGACGGCACCACCACCTCGGCCTCCTTGGCCGGGCGCACCACGCCGAGCAGCACCAGCGTGGGCTGGAACGGGGCGCGCGCGGCCTTCTCGATCTTCACCGGCAGGGGCGGAGGATCGTCGGGGATCTCCGCCTCCGGACGGCAGGCGGCGAGGGCGAGGAGAGCGAGCAGCGGGGCGATCGGCTTCATGCGTCCTCCGTCATCACGTTCACGAGAGCATCCGCTCCGGCCGGCGCAGGCGGCGGCGGGCGTAGAGGTAGAAGAGGGCCGCTCCCACCGCGAGGATGGCCAGGCTGCGCAGCCAGGGGAGCGACTCCTCGGCTCCGGGCAGGAGCGATCCGTAGCGCGCCGTGAGGCGCTGCGGGATGGGATTGGTGAAGAACCACGGGCTCATCAGGGCCACGGTCACCGCCGAGGCGAGCCAGACCGCTCCCGAGGTGCGCAGGCGCACCGCCCAGAAGAGCGACACGGTGGCCAGGAAGAGGCTGACCGCCAGGATCTGGATCAGCGGCGCGAGCAGCGGGAATCCGAAGGCGTTGAGACACCAGCCGAGGATCATCACCAGGTATCCCTGGAGGGCGGTCACCGCGCAGACGGCCCCGGCCCGCCGGATGAAGTAGGCCTCGGCGGCCGGCGCCGAGAGGGCGAGGTCCAGGCAGCCGGCCCGGCGCTCCAGATCGACCATCCCGGCCAGGGCGGGGAGGGCCAGCAGCAGCGACGGCAGCAGGAAGGCGTAGCGGTAGAGGGCTCCCGCGTCCGCCTCGGATTCGAGGAGCATCTGGAGCAGCAGAAAGCCCACGACCAGCACGTCGATCACCGCGAACAGCACCAGCCGGCGGCCGAGCAGGAGGCTGAGGGAGAGGCGCATCGAGCGGAAGAGGTCCCTCATTTACCCCCCTGGAAGAAGACCCGGTCGCCCGGCGCCGCGCTGGGCACCAGCCGGTGGCACTCCTTGTCCGGATCGAGCAGCACGGCCTGGGGTTTCCGGGTGGTGTGGAGGTCGAAGGCGCCGTCCTTCTCCGGCTCGGCCCGCACCGTCGCCGACACCGGCCCGAGATCGGTGGTCAGCACGACTTTGCAGAGCGCCTCGGCGTCCCCCCGGTTGTGCATCCTCCCGGTGGCGTGCCAGCCGTCGGCCGTCTGGCGGAATTCGATCCCCTCGAGCACCGGCTCCGCCAGGCCGCCCTTCACGAGGTTCTCCGCGAGGAAGCGGGAGAGGTCCGGCCCGCCATGGCGGGTGAGGACGTCCAGGAGCTCCCCGCGGGTGCAGGGCCGCGCGCCGCCTTGGGAGAGGAGCTCCTCGACGGCCTGGCGCAGCGCCTCCTCCCCCATGAGGTGGCGCAGGCCCACCAGCAGCGCCGGGAAGCGGCTGTGCCAGTAGATCGTGCCGTAGAAGTCCTCCGGCGGCGGCACCCGGACCGCGCCCCCCTGCCCCGGCTTGAGCCCCATCACCGCGGCGCCGCTGTCCGGGCCCAGGCCGAGCCGCTGGAGGGCGAGGTTGCGGAAGAG
>JAICSG010001037.1 GCA_025937035.1 Thermoanaerobaculia bacterium
ATTCTCGACTCGCAAGAAGATCGCGTTCTCTCTCGTCCTGCTCGTCTTCCTCTGGGGAGTGGCCGAGCTCGCCTGCCTCGGAGGGCTGTGGTACCTCAAGCGCTACAAGAACGTGGAGTACCAGCCGAAGGTGGTCGAGGACCTCAGCGACAAGCACAAGGGGATCCTCGCCGCCCAGATCGCCGACACCTCCTCCTACATGGTCTTCGACCGCGAGCTCGGATGGACGATCCGGCCCTACGGCAACAAGCCCCAGTACAAGGCGAACAGCAAGGGGCTGCGCGCCACCCGGGAGTACGATCTGACGCCTCCGCCGGGGCAGGTCCGCGTGGCCGCCTTCGGCGACTCCTTCACCCACGCCAGCGGCGTGCCGACCGGCTTCACCTGGGAGGAGAAGCTGGAGGAGATGGTCCCCGGCTTCGAGGTGATCAACTTCGGCATCCCCGGCTCCGACCCGGGCCAGGGGCTCCTGCGCTATCGCCGTGAGGGGATTCAGTACCACCCCTCGATCGTGCTGATCGGCATGATGTCCGAAAACATCAACCGGATGGTCAACGTCTTCCGGCCGTTCTATTTCCCCCGCAGCGGCATCCCGTTCACCAAGCCGCGTTTCGCGATCGAGGGCGGCAAATTGAATCTGGTCGAAAATCCGATCAAGAGCATCGACCAATATCAGGAGCTGTTGAGTGATCCCGAGAAATGGCTGCCGCGCCTGGGCGAGCACGATTATTTCTATCAGCGCAACAACCAGCGCAGCCGCTTCGATTTCCTGCCCTCGGTGCGCTTCGCGCACATCATCCGGGTGCAGTATTTCGACCAGCCGGTCTTCACGCCGGGCGGCCTTTATAACACCCGCTCGGAGGCCTACCAGGTGTCGTTCCGGGTGCTCGATCAGTTCTATCGCGAGGCGCTCGATCACGGCTCGCTGCCGGTCATCGTCCTCTTCCCCCAGCGCCGCGAGGTGAAGGAGCGCCACAACCACCGGCCGGTCACCTATCAGCCGCTGCTCGAGGACCTGCGCCGCCGCGGCTACCGCGTGATCGATCTCGGCGAAGGCTTCCAGAAGTACGACCCGCAGGCCGAGATGGCCAGCAAGAACTTCCTCCACTACCCCAAGGCCGGCAATCTCATGGCCGCAGAGTGGATCCGCGACATGCTCACGGCTCAGGGTCTGACCACTCCGGAGGGGGTTCAGGCGGCCCTCAAGACGACCCGGGCCCCGAAGCTGTAAAAAGTACAAATACACATAAACGCCAGACGGGCCGCCTGGGCTCAATACCCGGACGGCCCCCCGAAAAACGTCGAGCGGGGGCCGGACCTGCGTCCGAAAACCCCCGCCGCGGATGTCTATACTGTGAGGTGTGCGCTTAGCGCACGGCGCCACGCCGGAACAGGTTGACGATGGCGAGCAGGATGACGGAGCCCAGCAGCGAGACCAGCAGGGCCGGGAGGCTGAAGTCCCCCTGAGTGATGTTGCCCGTCCCGAAGAGCGGGGCCAGCAGGAAGCCCGCGAGCAGGGCGCCGACAATGCCGACGATGATGTTGAGGAGAACACCCTGCTGGGCATTCGTCCGCATCACGATGCTGGCGATCCACCCGATGAGGCCACCGACGATCAGGATGAGAATAAGGTTAATCATGACGATCCTCCTTTGCGTTGGTTTAACTTCCTTTTCTCTCCCGTCTCTCATAGATAGCAACTGCCGTGCCATGAAAGCCCACGCCGGGCCGGCATAGAATGGCCCCCCTGGAGAGAGCCCCTTGGAAGAGCCGACCCCGCCACCCTCGCCCGAGCCCCTGGAGCCTCCTCTCCCGGAGGCGGCGCCGCCTCCCCCGCCGCCGCCGTCCGTCCTGTACAAGGTCATGCTCCTCCTCGTCCCGGCGCTGCGCGCGGCCCTTTATCTGACCGTCTACGTTCTCATCCAGTACGCCGAGATCGTGGGGATGACCGCGCTCGCCCGCCTGGGAGGCGGGGAGCTGTTCCGGCGAGGGGGCCTGGGGA
>JAICSG010000468.1 GCA_025937035.1 Thermoanaerobaculia bacterium
ACGCCCCTGACCGGCCGCCACCCGTGCCGAGAGCCAGCCCACGCGGACGAGGTCGAGCTCGTTGCCGAGCTCGATCGCCCGTTCCCGGACCTCCGATAGGAGCTTTTCGGCGTCCGCGAACCGCTCCAGGGTCCACAGTCCTCTGGCGATTTTGAAGCAGAGCGCGAAGATCAGCCGGCGGTCCCCCTGCGCCTCCACGAAAGGGGCCGCCTCCCGCAAGGCCTTCAACGCGCCTTCCGTGTCGCCCATCTGGTGGCAGACGGACTCTGTGTTCAGGAGGATCACCCCGCGGGCCTCCGGATCGGCTCCGGCCACCTGCAAAGCTCGGGTTACAAGGTTGAGAGCCGCGGGGAACCGCCGCTCGTCCCGGCGCAGGGATGCTTCCAGCGACAGCATGCGCCATTCCGGAAGCAGTTCGGCATCCTCGCCGGCCGACCACAGCTGCCAAGCCCGGATGAAAGCCTTCTCCGCGGCGGGGTGGTCGTTCGCCACCCGTTCCGCATTGGCGCGGTAGGCCCAGGCATATCCCTGGAGCCGTAGCCGCCACGCCTCGGCTCCCTCCACCCTCCCGGCGGCGAACAGGGCCAGGTCCGCCAAGTCGAGAGCCTTCGCGGCGCTGTCGGCCGCGGCACGCTCGCTTTCGAGGCACAAGCGTTCCACCAGGGCCCAGCTCTGGAAATCCAGCGAATATTCCACGAGCTCGCGGCGCTCCCTGGAGGAGAGGGGCTGGAGCCGCCGCCAGAGCTCTCCCGCCTCTCTCCGCGCCTCCTCCGCCTTCCTCTTCCTCTTGTCGGCGATGAGCCGGGCGCGGGTCTCGGCGGCGCGAGCCCAGCCGTCTGCGATCACGGCGCGGTCAATCCGCCGCAGCTCTTCCGGGGTCAGCTCGAGGGGAAAGGCACAGTCTTCGGAAGGTGGAGGGCTCACGAGCGAATGGGTGAAGAGAAGGGCCTCGACCTCCTCACGGGCAAAGCCCATGAGGGCGGCCAGATCGTCCAGCTCCCTGCGGCTCAGGGCCTTCTCGCCCGAGGCATAGCGCGAGATCATCCGGTAGCTGTTGAGGCCCTTGGCCTTCGCGAGCTCGTCCTGGGTCCAGCCGCGCTCCTCACGCAGGTAGATCAACGCCAGGGCTTCCGCCGACAGCTTGGTCTTCCGAGCCATTCGCCTCGCCTCCAAGAAGAGAGGGGTCCTACCGTTGTGAGTGCCCGGGGGTTCCCTGGCGTGACACGCAAACCGAAGAAATCAATGGGCGTGATTGCCTCAACCGGTGAAAACCCACCTCGCCCAGATATTTTTACACAACCTTCAAGCTCTGGAGGCTGGAAGGCCGTCCTGAGCTTTACGTTGGCCGTGGCTTGAGCCTCATGAAGCTAGTTGCCGCAGGGCGTGTTTCTGTGACACGCGAGAAGGCTTTGCCATTCTGTCGTGCTTTCAGTCTCTTGAGGTGGAGGTTTAACGACGTTCAAGGAGGAACGATGACGCAGGCGAGGCAGGAAGGGGCCGGGGGGAAGCACCCGGCCGACGAGGATCTCGTGAATTTCATGCGGGGGGATCTCGCCCCCCGCAAGGCGGCTCCCATCGTGCGCCATCTGCTGGCGGGTTGTGCCCGGTGCTCGGCGATTACCCGGAAGCTGTGGAGCTTCGGCGGGAGAGCATCCGGCTTGGGGGGGCGGGTCCTCCCTTTCCAGCCGGTCTCGCTGGCGGGGGTGTGGTCTTGAGCGTGGACGTGAAGGCGGCCCAGGAGCAGCTCCGGGAGATCGTCCGGGACCTGGAGGGGATCCGGTTCCGGTTGCTCGGGGTCCGGGAGAGCCTCCCGGCCTCCATGGTGGAGTCGGTCCGTCTCGCGGAGGTCGAGGCCGAAGCGGTGGACCCCGCGACCGAGATCCGGACGGTGATCCAGTGCGTCCTCAACGACTCGTTCGAGCCCGCGATTGGAGACCTGAGGGCCATGAGCGAGCTGAGATCCACCGATCCCGAGGAGAAGGGATGACCAAGGCCTGGGAGGACGAGGAGACCTGGGACGAGGAGCCGTACCGGCGGCCCTCGAAGCCGCTGACCCTCCAGCTCGTGGTCCGGCCCGCCGGATCGCGGCCGAGGGCCCGGGAGGAAGCCCGCCACCTGCTGGAAGAGCTGTTGGGGCTCACGCCGGAGAAGCGCCTGGTGGAGCTACTGGGGGAACGGTTCCGCAGGCCGGAGCTGCTGGAGCTTCTTCTGGAGCTCAGCCATGCCGCGTTGCCGTTCGACGTGAGCCGCGCGGTGGAGCTCGCGTCTCTGGCCACCGAGATCGGCCCGCGCCTGCCGCGCACGGGAGGGCCGGAGGACACCGCGGGCGCGTGCCGGGCTCTCTGTCTCGCGGCCACGGCCCGGCGGATGATGGGCGACTACGCGATCGCGGACGCGGCGTTCCAGCAGGCGGGCCCGCTCGCGGGGTCGGTGCCGGAGCGGGGGTGGTTCTGCCGCGCGCTGGCCCTGCTGCGGTGGGACCAGGGGAGGATGGAGGAGGCGCTCGCCCTGTTGCGGCAGGCCGAGCAGCGGTTCGCCGAGATGCAGGATTTCCCGGAGGTCGCGGTGTGCCGGGCTCTCCTGGGTCTGCTGCACCTGGACGAGGAGAGGATCGCCCGCGCGGCGTCCTGCCTCGCGCAGGCCAGCCAGGACCTCCCGGAGGGCCCCCGGCCCTGGCTGGCGGCGCAGACCTGGCTCGGCCTGTCCATCTGCTGGGCGGCCGGGGGCCGGCTGGGGAAGGCCCACGCGGCCCGCCAGCGGGCCTGGAGCTACTACGCCGAGGTGAAGGACGAGCGGGCTCTCTCCTGGATTCAATGGATGGAGGGCCGGGGGGCGCACCTGCTGGGGGAGAGCCAGGAGGCCGAGGCGCTCCTCGGCGAGGTGCGGCGGACGATGCTCGGCCGGCGGCACCTGCCCGAGGCCACGCTGGCCACCCTCGACCTGGCCCTGGTGTGGCTGGATCTGGGGCGGGGCTCCGAGGTGGGCGGGCTGGTGGAGGAGATCGCGGCCACCTTCGCGGGGAGCCCGGGTCTGGATCTGGCTCTCTCCGGCCTTGAGCAGCCCGGCGCGCACGCCGTGGACGGCCGGCTGAGCCCGTCGGCCTGGAGGGCCCTGGGCCCGGTCCTCCGGCTGGCGTTCCGCCTCCAGGGTCCTCCCCTTCAACCGGTGCCGTTCGCCTGAGGGGCGGGAGCCGCGGAGGCCGGACATGGCATGGAGAGGCACGCTCGCCGGCCAGCGGCTGATCGAAAGGCGCCATTGCCCGAGAGGCCTGCTGGACGCGGCCCTGACCCTCGAAATCGAGAACGGCCTGCCCGTGCTCCCCGAGATCGTCCTCTGGGCGCTCAACCTTCAGGAAGGGGATCTCCTCACCGTGGAGAGGAGAGAAGACCCGCAGCTCCTGGAGCTCCAGAGCTACCTCTGCGAGCTGGAGTTTCTGCTCGACACGTGTTACGTGCCCTGGCCCTATGTGGAGCCGGTTCTCCGGAAATCCATGGCCGCCGTGGGGCCGAACGGCACGCTCCTGCTCCCTGACGAGGCCGAGGCTCTGTGGAGGCCTCAGGAAGGCTCACTGATTTTTCGCCAGCTCATCCTGCCGGCGGGTATGTTCACGCTGCGAAGGACGGCGGAGCCACCCAGCTCTCCGCCGATGTCCTTGGCAGAGAAACCCGACTGACTCCGCCGGTCTGGCGATTCCGGATCACGCTCCTGGCTTGATCCCGGAATCGACAACTCCTCCGCTGACCCCGCCCGCACGGAAGAGCCCTCGAAGTGGCCGGTTCCGGCTCTTTCGAGCGATAACCTATATTCGTGGACTGCACATTTTCCGGGTAGTTGGATCAAATTGCAGGAATCTGCGACTGCCCTATTGACTTCCTCGGTACCATTATCAAATAATCCCGTTATCGATAGGACGGTCTCAGAGTCCTTGTTGTTGGATTCACCCAGCTCGAATTGATCTTCCGGCGCCATGGCGGCGCCGGATGTCCAAAAGGAGTCGTCCATGACGACCAAGTCCGTGGTGTCTCGAGTCGTGGAAGTAATCATCAACGAGGTGTGGTCCGGAGCGATGGAGCGGATCATCCAGGAGCTCAAGCCGGAGCGGGTGCAGGAGTGGCTGGCGGCGCATCCGGGCTGGAGCCTGGATCCCACGGGGAAGGTGCTGAATTCCATCCGCACCTTCCCGTCGGCGACGGCGGCGGCGCACTTCATGTCGTTCGTCTCCGGTCTGGCCACGTCGTCGGAGCTGCCGGCGATGCTGAAGCTGATCGGCTGCTCGGTCCACATGTCGCTGTATTCGCCCCAGGAGGAGCAGGGCCCGGGGCCGCTCACCGAAAACGTGCTCACCCTCG
>JAICSG010000037.1 GCA_025937035.1 Thermoanaerobaculia bacterium
CCACCATCAGCTTGTTAGACCTGTAAAGCAGCCCGGAGGTTCCAAAGGTCCGCTCGCTGCCATCCGCGCCGCGGGTGGCGTAGAGGATCCCCGAGCCGCAGAGCGTGCAGTAGGAGAGGGTGACCGGCTCGCCGCCCACCACGTCGTTGACCATCTCGTGCCAGTCGAGGATGCGCAGCGGGTAGGCGCGCGCCTCCCCCCGGACGCTCACCCCGAAGACCCGCTCGGTGTCCGTGAGATACGAGGCGGCCGCCGCCGGGACGTGGGCGGGGCGGTCGAGCGCCGGGATCCCCTCGACCGGCACGCCGCCGAAGACGATCTCCTCCGGACGGATGCGGACCGGAGCGCCGTCGTAGAGGAGGGCCTTGAAGCGGGGGTCGATACGGGAGAGCAGCTCGGCCTTGAAGGCGAGGTACCCCGGCTTGGGGGCGAGGTCCTGGCGCCGGCCGACCAGCTCCACCCAGTCGTGGTAGCGCTCGCCCGGCCGCTCGCCGGTGAGAGCGGTGAGGGCGGCGAGGGCGTCCGCCCGCTGCCCCTTGGGGAGAAAGAAGTAGGCGTCGACCAGGCCGGGGACGAGCGAGGGGTCGCGCGCCTCCGCCAGGGCCCTGGCCGCCGCCTTCCGCTCCTCCGGGGAGCCTGCGGCCAAGCGCCGCAGCAGGCCGTACCCCTCCTCGGACGAGAGCCCGGCCGCGGCCGCCGGGGCCGCGAGCAGCAGGAGGAAGAGAGGCGCCAGGCGCCGGAGGACGAGGCGCGGGGGCGGGGTGGTACGGCTCACTTCCCCAGCAGGCGGGCGTATTGAAGGGCGTCCTGATTGGTGGCGTCCAGCTTCAGCGCGCGGTCCAGATAGTGCCGGGCCTTCTCCAGGTCGCCCAGCGCGAGATAGACCTTGACGAAGCCGAGGTGGATCTCCGGCAGCTCGCTGTCGAGGCGGAGGGCGCGCACCATGTAGTCGAGGGCCTTGTCGGTCTCGCCACGCCCCAGGGCGACCTCCCCCTCGTAGAGGAAGAAGAAGGGGTTGGAGGTGTTCTCCGCCTCCACCTTGGCCAGCGTCTGGTCGGCCTCCTGCGAGCGGCCGAGCTGCTGGAGAGCGCGGGCCATGTTGACCAGGATGGTCGAATTGTCGGGGCTGATCGCCAGCCCCCGCTGGTAGGTCTCCAGCGCCTTGGCGGGGTCGCCCGAGCGCGCCTGGATCACCCCCAGGTTGTTGATCGCCTTGTCGAAGCGGGGGGCGATGCGGGTGGCGGTGGTGATCAGCTCGCGGGCCCGCTCGAGGTTGCCGGCGAGCAGGGCCTCGGCGCCGAGGTTGTTGTAGTAATGCGCCGCCGCCGTCAGGTCGTCGATCGGATTGAAGTCCCGGTAGGCCTTCTGGCGGTAGGGGAGGAAGTCGAAGGTGCGCAGCACGCCGTCGAGGTACATGCCGGCCACGATGTGCCCCTGGCTGACCACCATGCCGTCGCGGTGGTTCCACTTCTGGAGGTCGGTCACCTCCACGTAGTAAGGGGTGAGCCCCACCTCCCGCGCCACTCCCACGAACAGGTTGACGAAGGAGAGGCAGTTGCCCGAGCGGGTGCGGTAGGTCTCGACCGCGTTCTTGGTCGGCGCCAGGTTGTACTGGAGGTGCAGGCCGTCGAAGATGAAGTCGTTGACCTGGTTGATCCGGCGCAGCTCGCTGGAGAGCGGCGGGAGGGTCTTGAGCGAGCCGCGGATGGTATCGTCCAGCTCGAAGGGGACCTCCACCTGGGAGGCGGCCTGGAGGCCGATCTCCTTGGCGTACTGCTGGCGCAGATAGGCGGTGGTGTCGAGCGGTTTGTATTCGGCGCAGCCCAGGGCGAAGAGGGCCGAGGAGAGGAGCAGGGTACGGACGGTGCTGCGGGTCATCGCTGACCAATATAGCAGAGACCTCCGCCGGAAGAGCACCTCCAAGATTTTGGATCGCGAACGATTCAAGACTCTGGATCGGGCCCTGGAAAAGTCATCTTGAGATATCTCTTAAATATAGATAAGCGTCGCTTTTCCAATGGCTTGAGAGGACCATCAGGCCATCTTCTCCAATGGCACCCCCCTTGCTTGACCCGGGGCTGGATAGTTGGGTAGAGTTCGCCTCTGCCAACCTTTAATACTGGTCTTGGACAGAAGGGGGGTGTTGCTCGGCACCGCACCAGTAGCTTTGAGCTGATTCTGTTTCTGCCTGGCCACCGCGACCTCTCGCGGTTGGCTGACAACCACCAAACGGGAGGTTTATTGAAATGAAGAGCATCAACCTTTGGGGACGGATCGTAGCCGTCGCTGCGTTGTTGCTGCTGGCCGTGGGCGGGACCGCCTTCGCCCAGTTGCAGACCGGCAACCTCTACGGCACCGTCACAGACGACAAGGGGGCGGCGCTCCCTGGGGTCACCGTGACCCTGACAGGGCAGGGCGCCCCGCAAGTCCAGGTGACGAACGCCCAGGGGCAGTTCCGTTTCCTGAGTCTCGCGCCCGGCAGCTACGACCTTAAGGCCGAGCTCGAGGGCTTCTCGACCATCGATTACCCGAACATCGTGATCAACATCGGCCGCAACACCACGATCGAGGTGAAGCTGTCGCCCGCCGTCGAGGACGTCATCACCGTCACGGCGGAGAGCCCGCTGCTGGACGAGCGCCGGATTTCCACCGGTGCCACGGTCAGCCAGACCGAGCTCGAGAAGATCCCGACCTCGCGTGATCCCTGGGCGGTCCTCCAGACGACTCCGGGCGTGCTCACCGACCGCATCAACGTGGGCGGCAACGAGAGCGGCCAGCAGTCTCAGTACGTTGGCCCCGGCTCGGGCGGCGATCAGGCCGTCTGGTCCGTGGACGGCGTGGTGATCACTGACATGGCGGCCCTCGGCTCCTCCCCCGCCTACTACGACTTCGACGCGTTCGAGGAGATGCAGGTCACCACGGGCGGCTCGGACACCACCATCGCCACCGGCGGCGTCGTGCTGAACATGGTGACGAAGCGCGGCACCAACGAGTGGCGTGGCTCCGGCCGGTACTACGACACCGACAAGAAGTGGCAGTCGAGCTCGAATACCGGCAGCGTCGACTTCGCCCCCGGGCAGCCGACGTTCAAGCAGGGCAACCGCATCGTCAACGTCCGTGACTACGGTGCGGAAGTGGGCGGCCCGATCGTCAAGGACCGCCTGTGGATCTGGGGCTCCTACGGCCGCCAGAAGGTCAACCTGCTGACCATCGCCGACGTCAGCGACAAGACCGATCTCAAGACCGAGAACGTCAAGTTGAACGCGCAGATTCTGCCGAGCAACTCGGCGACGCTGTTCTACTTCAACAGCGACAAGATCAAGATCGGCCGTAACGCCGGCCCGACCCGGCCTCAGGAGACCACCTGGGACCAGGGCCACTTCGGCAAGAAGCCGACCGCGTACAAGGCTGAGGACACCCACATCTTCAGCTCGAACTTCTACCTCACCGGCCTCTACTCGGTCGTCAACGGTGGCTTCGAGCTCGTCCCCGAGGGCGGGCTGAACGTCACCCCCTACTGGGATGGCCAGCAGATCTGGCACAACACCTTCCTGCTGAACACGACCGACCGTCCCCAGAAGCAGTACAAGGCCGACGCCTCCAACTTCTTCAACACGGGGAGCCTCTCCCACGAGCTGAAGTTCGGCGCCGGTTACCGTCAGGCCGATGTGACCTCGCTGTCCCGCTGGGGCGGCGCGGGCCTCATCTACGACGCCAGCCTGTTCGGAGCGAACTTCAACGTCATCGCTCTGTCTCGCGACGCCGGCCCGTCGGTCCGCAACAAGTACACCAGCGTGTACGCCCAGGACACCCTGACGGTGGGCAACCTCACCGCCAACGTCGGCGTCCGGTACGACAAGCAGACGGGTGAGAACCTCGCCCGCTCGCTGCCTGCCAACCGGGTGCTCCCGTCCCTCCTGCCGGCGGTCTCCGTCGGACAGAGCGACATCGGGTTCGACTGGACGGACGTCACCCCGCGCCTCGGGATCACCTACGCCCTCGGCGCCGAGCGCAAGACCCTGCTGCGGGCCAGCTACTCGCGGTTCGCGGACCAGTTGGGCGCTGGGACGGCCTCCCAGCTCAACCCCCTGGGCCTTCAGGGCTACGCGTACTTCTATACCAACAGCACCGGCCCGAACTTCGGCACCGGCGACATCATCGACCAGGCCGGCGGTCCGCTGTTCTACAGCTCCAACGTCAACCCCTACACCGGTGGTCTCCTGCAGTCCAACGCGCTCGATCCGAACCTGTCGGCCCCCAAGACCGACGAGCTGCTCCTCGGTGTCGAGCACGCCCTGCTGCCGGAGTTCGTGGTCGGCCTCAACCTGACCTACCGCCGGATCTCCGACATCCTGGCGGCCCGCCGTCTGATCTTCGACGACCCGGATGCCTTCTCGCTGTCGAACATCAACTCGGTCGGCCGTCCGGACCGCCGGTCGGACTACGTCGAGTGCGGCACGCCGGGCTACGGCGCCTGCCCCACCGGCACCCTGCCGAACGGCCATCCCTACACGGCTGACGTCTGGTTCCTCCGCAACGGGCTCAGCACCCGGGGCGGCTCGTACCTGTACAACAGCGGCCGTGAGCAGGAGTACAAGGGCGCTTCGATCGTCTTCAACAAGCGCCTTGCCAACCGCTGGATGCTCCGCGGCAACTTCACCTACTCCGACTGGACGTGGAGCAAGGTCCCGCAGAGCGACATCACCGACCCGACCCCGCCGATCGGCGGCGGCAACCGGGAAGGGGATGCCGTCCTCCAGGGCTCGGGCACCGGCTCGGGCTCCAAGGGTGGCGTCTACATCAACAGCAAGTGGGCCTACAGCGTGAACGGCCTGTACCAGATCGCGCCTGACCATCCGTGGGGCTTCAACGTCGCGTTGAACCTCACCGGCCGCCAGGGCTATCCCGTCCCGTACTTCCGTCGGGTCACCCTGCCGGGGAACGAGAACAGCGCCGCCACGTTCGTCCAGGTCACCGACCGGCCGGATTCCTTCCGGCTCGACAACATCAACATCGTCGATGCTCGCGTGGAGAAGGAGTTCACCTTCAGCGACTTCGGCCTCACCCTGGGCGTGGACTGCTTCAACGTCTTCAACGAGGCGTACGTCCTGCAGCGCCAGCACCGGGTGGCTCTGTCCTCGACGAACTACGTTCGCGAGATCACCAGCCCCCGGATCTTCCGCATCGGCGCCCGCGTGAGCTTCCGGTAAAACCGGCCGCTCACCGCTCAGCCAGTAACCGCCGGGGGGCTCGCCCCCCGGCGGTTTTTTTTGTCCGCCATTCGGAATATGCTTCCCCGCGCACGCGGTTTGCATCCCGGGGTGCGAAACCAAAAAGGAGACAGATCATGCTTCTTCGCAGTGCCAAACTGGTTGTCTTTTTGATGGTCCTGCTGGCTCTCGCCAGCGTCCCCGTCTGGGGTCAGTCGTGGGCCGGCCGAGGCCGCCTCCAGGGTACGATCAAGGACGAGGCCGGCAAGCCCATCCAGGGCGCCACCATCACCCTCCGCAAGGGGACCGACCGGGTCGATCCCAAGGCGGACGGCCCCAAGCCGCTCACCACCGACAAGAGCGGCAAGTGGGCCATCCTCGGCCTCGCCAACGGTCCCTGGGGCATCCTGATCCAGAAGGAGGGCTATCAGGACTCCGAAGGACAGATCAACGTCGAGGAGTTCCCGGTCGGCCCCGTCCAGCCGGTCAACATCACCCTGAAGAAGCCCTCGCAGGAGGCGATCCAGGCGGCCCAGGCGCAGCAGGGGCCGAGCGCCGGAGCCCAGGCGAAGGCGTCGATCGAGAAGGCCAACGCGCTGCTCGCCCAGGGCAAATTTGCCGAGGCGCGCGCCGCCTATGAGGAGGGAATGACCAAGCTGGAGGACAAGAACCTCCACCCCGCCATCTACCGGGCCATCGCCGACTCCTACTACAAGGAGGGCAAGACCAACGAGGCGATCGACACCCTCAAGAAGGCGCTGGAGATCGCTCCCAACGATCCCGACACCCTGCAGCTCCTGGTCAACCTGCTGGCTTCGGCGGGCCGCGAGGAAGAGGCCAAGACCTACATGGCCAAGCTCCCCCAGGGGACCAAGGTCGACCCCGCCATCGGGCTCAACGTCGGTATCAAGGCCTTCAACGAGGGGAAGATGGACGCCGCCCTGAAGGAGTTCAACGAGGTGATCACCTCCAATCCCAGCCTGGCGGACGCCTACTACTACCGGGCCATGGTCTACCTCAATAAGAGCCAGAACGCGCAGGCCAAGGCGGACCTCAACAAGCTCCTCGAGCTCGATCCCAACAGCAAGTTCGCCAAGGACGCCAAGGACTTCCTGAAGGAGCTGAAGTAGCTCCGGCGCCGGCCCTCCGCCTCCATGCGACGCTCTCCGCTCCTGGCGCTCACGGTCGCCCTGGCCCTGAGCGCCGGCTGCCACCGGGGCGGTGAGGCCGGCGGCCCCGTGGGGACCTTCCCCAGGGCCCCCATCGTCCTGATCTCGATCGACACCCTGCGCTCGGACCACCTGCCGGCCTACGGCTACGGCCGAGTGGAGACGCCGGCCCTCGACGCCTTCCGGAAGGACGCCATCCTCTTAGAGCGGGCCTACAGCCACACGCCGCTGACCCTCCCCTCGCACCTGTCGATGCTCACCGGCCGCCTGCCCACCGAGCACGGGGTGCGCGACAACGTCGGCTACAAGTACGACGGCGACCGGCTCCCCAACCTGCCGGCGGTGCTGCGGGGCGCGGGCTACGCGACCGGCGGCGCCGTCTCGGCCTACGTGCTGCGCCCTGACACCGGAATGAGCCTCGGCTTCGACCTCTACGACGCCGGCATCCCGGTCCACTTCAACGACGCGCTCGGCCTCTCCCAGCGCCCGGGCGGCCAGACGGCCGACGCGGCCCTCGCCTGGGAACGGACGGTGAAGGACCGCCCCTTCTTCCTCTTCCTCCACCTCTACGAGCCCCACTCCCCCTACGCTCCGCCGGAGCCGTTCGCCTCCCGCTACGCCGGCCGCCCCTACGACGGCGAGATCGCCACCGCCGACTCGATCGTCGGCCGGGTGCTCGATGAGCTGAAAGCCCAGGGGGTCTACGACAGGGCCGTGATCCTCCTCCTCTCGGATCACGGTGAGGGATTGGGGGAGCACGGCGAGCAGGAGCACGGCATCTTCCTCTACCGGGAGGCGCTCCAGGTGCCGATGATGCTGAAGCTCCCCGGCGGCCGGTTGGGCGGCTCGCGGGTGGCCCAGCCGGCGCAGATCGTGGACGTCTTCCCTACCCTCCTCTCGCTGGTGGGGGTCCCGCTCCCCCAGGAAGCCGCGGGGCCGTTCCCCGGCAGGTCGCTGCTCGACCTCCGCGCTCCCGGCCCACCGCGCGACCTCTACGCCGAGACTTTCTACCCGCGGCTGCACTTCGGCTGGAGCGAGCTGACCTCGCTGATCCGCGACCGCTTCCACTTCATCCAGTCGCCCGCGCCGGAGCTCTACGACCTGGCGGCCGATCCGGGGGAGAAGAGCAACGCCCTCGCCGCCGAGCGCCGCGCCTACGCCTCCCTGCGCCAGTCCCTCCAGGGGATGGAGCGCCCTCTCCAGGCTCCGGCGGCGGTCGATCCCGAGACCGCCCGCAAGCTGGCCGCGCTCGGCTATGCCTCGGGGGTGTCGAGCACGGCGAAGGGCGAGGCGCTGCCCGATCCCAAGAGCCGCATCGGCACCCTGCGCGATTTCGATCTCGCCATGGGGCTCTTCACCGGCGGGCGCTACGCCGAGGCCGTGCCGGTCTTCCGCCGGCTGGTGGCGGCGAGCCCGAAGATGGCCGACGCCTGGGAGAACCTGGGGGTGTCGCTGGAGAAGCTCGGCCGGCGGGAGGAGGCCCTGGAGGCCTACGAGCACGCCATGGACGCCTCGGGAGGGGCCTTGTTCGTGGCCGTGGCCACCGGCAACCTGCTCCTCCAGATGGGCCGTCTCGACGAGGCGAAGGCGCACGCCGAGCTGGGGCTGAAAGGGAGCCCGGCGATGGCCAACAGCCTGCTGGCGCAGATCGCGCTGGCCCGCGACCGCCCGGACGAGGCGGAGAAGGCCGCGCGGGCCGCCCTCGCCTCCCCCGGCTCGCACATCGCGCCGCTGATGACCCTGGCGCAGGTGCTCCAGAAGGAGGGGAAGCTCGCCGAGGCGCTCGGGCTTGCCGATCGGGCCGCCCAGGAGCTCGCCCGCACCGGCGCCGCCGGCCAGACCTATGCCGGCCTCCACTGGATCCGCGGCGACCTCCTGGCCCGGCAGGGGCGCAACCCGGAGGCGGAGCGGGAATTCGCCCAGGAGATCCACGACTTCCCCCACGACACCCGCCCCTACGCCAGCCTCGCCCTGCTCTACGCCTCCGAGGGTCGCGGCCAGGAGTCCGTGGACGTCCTGCGGCGGATGGTGGAGTCCGAGGGCTCGCCGGCCGCCTACGCGGAGGCGGTGAAGACCCTGCGCATCCTGGGCGACTCCGCGGGGGCCACCGCGCTGCTGCGGCACGCCCTGACCGTGCATCCTGGCAGCAGGGAGCTGAAGGCCCTGGCGGGATCGCTTTAACGGGATAGGATTACGGGAAGAGCCCGTCCTCGACCCTTGTTCCAGAGACTGGAGAACCACCCTTTTTGAGCCTCGGCTCGGAGCTGTCATCGATGAGACCCACGATCCCCGCCCTGCTGTCCCTCGCCCTGCTGGCGGCCCCGCTCGCCGCCTCGGTGCAGACTCCTCCGACGGCTCAGCCCGCCGCCGCACCTGAGTCGCCGTTGCAGAAGCCGCTCGACGACGCCATCCACCTGGTGCAGACGGGCAAGAACGCCGAGGCCTTCCAGAAGCTGCAGGCGATCGAGAAGAACCCCAGCGTGACCCCGCTCGTGCTCTCCCTGATCGGCGCGCTCTACGTGGAGATCGGCAAGCCGCAGGAGGGCTTGCGGGTGCTGAAGCCGCTCGCCGACCCCGAGGACGCCCAGCCCGCCGTGCTCTACAACGCCGGCCGGGCGGCGCTGCGGGCCGGCCACGTGGACGAGGGGAGGGTCTATCTCACCCGCTCGGTGCTCAAGCAGCCGGACTCTCCCGCCGCCCGCGAGCTCGGGATGCTCACCGCGCGAGACGGGCGGGTGGTGGAGGCCTACTCGATGCTCCGCCCCTGGGCCCTGCACAACCCCTCCGACACCGAGGCACGGCTGATGGCGGCCAACCTCGCCGTGCAGCTCGAGCGGGGGGACGACGCCATACAGCTCCTCTCCAATTTTCCGGATAGCGAGCCGGCCGTTCGCCTCCTGCGCGGCAAGGCGCTGGTGCTCAAGAAGGATGGCCCCGGCGCGGTCGCCCTGCTGAAGCCTCTGCTCACCAAACATCCTCAGGGGATGGACCTGGAGGTGCGGCGCTCGCTGGCCGAGGCCGAGCTGCTGGCCGGCCAGCCGGCCGAGGCCATCAAGCTGATCGACGGCAAGACCTCGGGTCACCCCGCGCTCGTGCTGCTCCTTGCCCGCGCCCAGCGCCAGGCCGGCAACGCCGCCGCGGCCGCCGCCACGCTGAAGCCGCTGGCCGACAAGCTCCCCGCGAACGCCGACGCGATCGGCGATCCGCGCCCCGTGGTGGGGATCGCCCAGGAGTACGGCTCGCTCCTGCTGGACGGCGGCCACGCCGCCGAGGCGGTGCCCTTCTACCAGAAGGCGACCGTATATAACCCCCGCAGCGCCGACGCCTGGAAGAGCCTCGCCCGGGCGCTCGACGCCGCCGGCCGCAAGGACGAGGCCCAGAAGGCGCTGGCCCAGGCGACCTCGGCGGCCAACGCGCCCGCCCGGCAGGCCGCGGCAGCACCGGCGCCAGTGGCGCCAGCGGCGCCCTCTCCGGCTCCGGCCGGGGCGGCGCAGGAGCAGCCCTTGAGCGAGGGTCTCCAGAAGGCGGTCCAACTGATGAGCCAGGGGCAGCTCGAGCCGGCGCTCACCGCCGTCCGCCAGGAGATCGCGGTCTCCAAGGACCCCCGGGCGCGCATGATCGAGGTGCGTATCCTCCTCTCTCTGCACCGTCCCGAGGACGCCCTCAAGGCGGCCGAAACCGCGCTCGCCACCGATCCGGCTAACGCCGATTACGTCTATCTGAAGGGCGCCTCGGAGATGGCCCTCCAGCGTTTCAGCTCGGCCGAGCAGGACCTCCGCAAGGCCCTCCAGCTCCAGCCGCGCCACCTGCCGGCCATGGACGACCTCGCGGTGCTGCTCCTGCGGGTGAACAAGAAGGAGGAGGCGCGCAAGCTCCTTCAGCAGGCGTTGCGGATCAATCCGCAGGACAAGGTCGCCGCCGCCAACCTGGAGAAGCTGAACGGGGAGGCGCAGCAGTAGGCAGGTGAGAACGTCGAGGCTTCCGGCTCTGGCCCTGGCCCTCTCCCTGGGGCGCCTGGCCGGGGCCGCCGCCCCCCCGGACCCCGCGTCTCTCGAACGGGCGCTGACCTCACCCGAAGCGGCCGTTGCGAAGCGGGCCGGGGAGGATCTCGTCGCCCTCGCCCGCGAACGGGAGCGCGCCCTCGCCCGCCAGGAGTCCTGGTCCCATGAGGACATCCTCGCGCTGTTGGCGCTCGAGCTCGTCGATCCCGAGCGGTTCGCGGGAGACGAGAGCTTCCGCCGCCGCGTCCTCCCCCTCCTCCCCAGGATGCTCGACCCCGAGGCCCCCGCCGGCCTGCGGGACGCCCTCCTGCTGGAGCTGAATCAGGTGCGGGGATTCGACTTCGCGGCCTCGGACGAGGTCGAGCGCGCCTGGGGGGCCATCCCCCGCCGCGCCGCCGAACGCCGGGCCGGCGCCTCCGGGCTGCGCTTCGACGCCGATACGGCCGGCCGGCTCACCGCCTCCGTCTATTCGCTGCCGTCGTTCTTCTTCGATCTCAAAACGGCGGACTCTTTCCTCTCCGCCGTCCACTCCGCCTCCCCGGACCGGACCTTGATCGTGCTCACCGACTCCACCGTCCTGGCGGGGCTTAAAGCCCGATCCAAGGAATTGAATCTGCGGCTGCTCGACACCTACGGCCGCGCCTACTCCCCCTGGCCGCGCGACCCGTTCAGCCTCGTCCATACCCGGGATGGGGCGTTGCGGGTGCTCGTCCGCCCCAACCTCCAGCCCGGCCGCGAGGAGGACGCCAACCTCGGCCCCGAGCTGGCGCGGAGCCTGCCGGAGGATCTCGACCGCGCCTGGGGGAAGGTGACCTGGGCCACGGCGCCCGTGCCCTTCCACAACGGCCAGGTGCTGCTCACCCCGGACGCCGCCTGGATCACCCTCCACGCGCTGGAGCCCCGCATTCTCGCCATCCTGAAGCTCGACCGGGTCCCCGTGGCCAGCTTCGCCACCGTCGCCGGGATCGACCGCTATCTCATCGCGGCGGATCAGGCCGCGGGGGAGCTCGCCAGGCTCTACGGCCGGCCGGTCCGCTTCGTCCACCCCCTCCCCCGCCAGGGGGACCTCGCGACGCGCGTGGAGCTGATGCGCCGGATCGGCGGCGGCGCCGGCTACGATCTCGACTCGATCGTCACCCTCCTGCCCGGCGGCAAGGCCCTGGTGGCGGACGTGGCGGCCGGCCGGAGCCTCCTGGCCAAGCTACCCTCTTCCGATTGGGATTCCCTGCGGCGGGGTTACGGCCTGGAGCCGTCCGGGGAAGCGCTCTCCTCCGCCCTGACCGCCGCTCAGGGGGCGCCGGAGATGGACGCCCTCGGCGACTTTCTCGATCTGGTGGCCGGGGAGTTGGCGAAAGCCGGGATGAAGGTCCGCCGGCTCCCGATCCTCGCCGTGCCCGTGGCCCTGCTGGCCGACCGCTCCGGCCTCTCTCACGAGCGCTTCCTGCTGACCTGGAACAACGCCGTGGTGGAGGTCCGCAAGGGGCAGGCCCGCGCCGAGGGGTTCTCCTACCTCCTTCCCGCCGGCGACCAGGCGGCCCGGGAGGCGTTCGCCGCCTTCGGAGCCCACCTGGACCTCTTTCCGCCGCTGGTGCGGAGCATCGTGCTCAACGGCGGCTACCGCTGCGCCTCGAATCATCTGCGGGGGAAGAACACGGACTGACACGGACCCACACGGACGGACACCGTGCTCGTCCGTGTGAGTCCGTGTCGGTCGGTGTCAGTCCGTGTTCTCCAAGAAGTGTGGTTTCCGGCTCCGCAGCCCGATCCGCACCCGGGAGCCCGGCTCCGGCGCCGACTCCGGGGGGAAGTGGGCGAGCACCTCGGCGCCGTTCTCCAGGGCCAGCACCACGCGGTCGTGAGGGCCGAGCCCGCGGGCGTCCACCACGGTGGCCACGGCTCCCGCGGGGTCCTGGGTGACGTCCTCGGGGCGCACCAGCACCCAGCCGCGGCAGGGGCGGCCGGGGGACGCGAGCTTCCCGAGCGGCGTGCCCACCCCCTCCGCGCTCACCTCCACCAGGCTGGCCTCGCCCAGGAAGGAAGCCACGAACGGCGTGGCCGGCCGGCGGTAGAGGTCGAGCGGTGGCCCGGCCTGCTCCACCCGTCCCTCGTGGAGCACTACCAGGTGATCGGCGAGGAGCATCGCCTCCTCCTGGTCGTGTGTGACGTAGAAGACGGTGGTGCCCAGCTTGCGCAGCAGCGAGGCGAGCTCGGCGCGCAGGGAGCGGCGCAGGCGGGCGTCGAGGGCCGAGAGCGGCTCGTCGAGCAGGAGGAGCCCGGGGCGGGGAGCCACGGCGCGGGCGAGGGCCACCCGCTGCTGCTCGCCGCCCGAGAGCTGCCCGGGCCTGCGGTCGAGCAGCCGCTCGAGACCCAGCAGGGCGGCGGCGTCCCACACCCGCGCCTCCAGCGAATGCCGCGAGGGGCGGCGCCGCGAGCTGCGCAGGGAGAAGCGGCGGCGGCCCGTCTTCAGGCCGAAGGCGATGTTCTCGCGCACGCTCAGGTGCGGGAAGAGGGCGTAGGACTGGAAGACCACCCCGACGTCCCGCCGCTCGGTGGGCACCCCCGTCACGTCCTCCCCGTCGAAGAGGATCCTTCCGGCCGTGGGATGGAGCAGGCCCGCCAGGAGCTGCAGGAGGGTCGACTTGCCCGAGCCCGAGGGGCCGATCAGCACCGTGATCCCGCCGTCCGGCAGCTCCACGCTGACGCCGGAGAGGACTGGCCCCTGCCCATAGGCGAAGGAGACGCTCTCAACCAGGACCTTCAAGCCGGCAGACCCCGATGAAACTCCTCCCCCCCCAACGCCTGGATGGCGATCAGCGCCGGCACCACCGGCGCCAGGAAGACGATCGTCGCCGCCGCGGCCACCGGGAAGGAGTTGGTCGTGTAGGTGGCGTAGAGCCCGGCCGGGAAGGTCTGGAGCAGCGGCGTCGCGAGCAGGAAGCTGACGTTGAATTCCCCCCAGGAGACGGCGAAGACCAGCAGGGCCGAGAGGATCAGCGATGGCAGGAGCAGCGGCAGGATCACCCGCCGGGCCGTCTCCCATCCTCCGGCGCCGAGGCTGCGGGCGGCGGCCTCCAGCCGGGGGTCGAAGCCCTCGACGGCGTTGCCCACCGTCTTCACCACCAGCGGCACCGTGTAGGCCAGATGCCCCGCGACCAGCAGCCAGAAGCGTGGGAAGCCGGGCGCCGACTGGATCAGCGCGAAAGCCAGCGCCACTCCGGGAACAGCCAGCGGCACCAGGGCCGCCGATTCGAGCAGCCGCGACCCCGGGAACGGCCGCCGCCGGAAGGCCCAGGCGGCGGGCGCGC
>JAICSG010000196.1 GCA_025937035.1 Thermoanaerobaculia bacterium
CACCGGCAAGCTGGGACTGGAGAAGGACGATCTGCGGCGCGCCATCCCCCAGGGGGAGGCCCAGCCGCTCTCCGAGGACAAGGTGGTGCAGGGCGTCGACGCCCTCAGGAACCTGTACGACCGCAACGGCTACTTCCGCGCCCGGGTCCGCCTCTCCGTCGAGACCAACCCGGTCACCCGCCGGGCCATCGTCACCTACCGGGTCCTCAGCGGCCCGCGGGCCACCGTCAGCACCATCGTCTTCGACCCCTCCACGGGCCCCTTCCAGCCGGCCCAACTGCTCAAGGAGGTCCGGACCCAGCCCGGCAAGCCGTTCAGCCGGCGGGTGGCCCGCGAGGACGCCGAGCGGCTCCAGGACTGGCTGATCCGCCAGCAATATGGCGAGGCGCGGGTCGACCCGCCGCGCGAGGACCGCGAGGAGCGGGCCAACACCGTCAAGCTCACCTATCCGCTCAACATCGGCCCCAAGATCGTGCTGAAGGTCCAGGGGGCGGACGAGAAGAAGCTGCGCCGCGAGGGGCTCCTCCCCTTCTTCGGCGAGTCCGGGTTCGACGAGGCCCTGGTGCTCCAGGCCCAGGGCCGGATCAAGACCTGGTACCAGCAGCAGGGGTATTACGACGTGCGGGTCGACACCGGAGAGCAGAATACCGACAGCCAGCTCGTGCTCACCATCAAGGTCACCCCCGGCCCGGTCTACACCCTGCGGCAGATCGTCTTCCAGGGGAACGCGGAGATCCCGGACTCCAAGCTGCGCCCGCTCCTGAAGACCTCCGAGCGCAGCGTTCTGTTCCGGGGGAGCGGCCGGCTGGTGCAGTCGGATCTCGACGCCGACGTCGAGAACCTCCAGCGCTATTACGCGCTCAGCGGCTATACGAAGGCGGAGGTCGGCCCCCCGCGGGTGGAGCGCCAGGGGCAGGACCTGCGCCTCGTCATCCCCATCAAGGAGGGGCCGCGGGAGCGCGTGGCGGGCCTCAGCTTCCAGGGGATGACGTCGCTCGATCCCGAGAAGCTGAGGAAGGACCTCAAGCTCCACGTGACCGGCGGCTTCCACCCCGTCCTGCTGGAGAACACGCTGGACTATATCCGCGGCCAGTACGCCGCCAAGGGGTACACCCGCGCCCAGGTCTCCGCCCGCGAGGACTGGAATCCGGACCACACCCTGGTGGACCTCACCATCGAGGTGCTGGAGGGGCCGCGCCAGGTGGCGGACCGCATCCTCGTGCGCGGCAACCAGCGCACCCGGGGGGACGTGATCCGCAGGACCCTCGACCTCCGCCATGGCGATCCGGTCAGCCAGGCCCGGCTCTTCGAGGCCGAGCGCAGCCTCTACCAGCTCGGCATCTTCTCCCGGGTGGACGTGGAGTTCGTCCCCTCCGGCCTCGAGGAGACCGAGCGCGACGTGCTGATCCGCGTCGAGGAGGGGAAGCCGCGCAGCGTCCTCTACGGCTTCGGCTGGGACTCCGAGACCCGTTTCCGGGGCTCGCTCTCCTTCACCGACAATAACGTGGGAGGGCTGGCCTACAGCCTGCGGACCGACCTGCGCTGGAGCCAGCGCGACAAGCGCCTCCACCTCACCTTCAACCAGCCCTACCTGGGCGAGCATCCGGTCTCTCTCACCTCGAACCTCTACTATGAGGAGGAGGCGCCGAGCGACCGGCCCTATGAGGTGACCCGCTACGGGGCCCGGATCGAGGCCGTGCGGGTCTACGGCAACCACCGCTACAGCCTCGGCTTCGACTACCGGATCGTCGAGCCGAGCGTCGATCCCGGCATCGCCTCCAACCAGATCGAGCGGCTCGACCAGCCCTACTACGTCACCAGCTTCGTGCCGAGCTTCTTCCTCGACCGCCGCGACGACCCGATCTCGCCCACCCGCGGCTGGAGCTCGCTGGCGCAGGTCCAGTACGCCTTCCCGGTGCCGGCGTTCAGCACCGACACCGAGTACCTCAAGGTCTTCCTCCAGCAGACCCAGTACGTCAACCTGGGCCGGCCCGGGGTGCTGGCGGGGAGCGTCCGCGTGGGCACCATCCAGCCCTACAAGGCGATCCCCTCCTCGGGCGGCATCGCGCTCGACTTCCCCAGCCGCAACGTGCCGATCGCCGAGCGCTTCTTCGCCGGCGGGGACGCCACCCACCGGGCCTACGGGCGGGACGAGCTCGGCATCCGCGGCCAGACCCTCTTCCTCAACCCGAAAGGCGGCGGCTACGTCCCGGTGGGCGGGGACGGCCTGCTCCTGATCAACCTCGAATACCGTTTCCCGGTCGCCGGCCCCTTCGGCGGCACGCTCTTCTTCGACAGCGGCAACGTCTGGCCCGACTGGCGCTCCATCCGGCTGGGAGAGCTCAAGAACGGCATCGGCCTGGGAGCCCGCTACAACTCCCCCATCGGCCCCATCCGCGCCGGCATCGGTTTCAAGCTCAACCGCGAGCACGGCGAGTCGCCGTACGCGCTGTTCGTGAATATCGGGAACCCGTTCTGATCTTGAAAGACGATAGAGTTCCGCGTATGAGCAAGGTCCCTAAGAACGAGCAGGATTCCGAGATGCGGGACGAGCACGACTTCAGCAATGGAGTCATGGGTAAATATGCCGGCCGGTTCTCGGAAGGGAGCACGCTGATCGTCCTGGACCCAGATGTCGCGAAGACTGGTGAGAGTCCAAAAGATGGAAAGTGAGCCTGGAATTCTCATTGTGGATCGCAGGATCGACCGGAGCGAGCTCGCCCGCCTGGTGCACCTTTTCTTTGGGGACATGGTGAAATTCGTGGTGGACCTGGATAGGCGGGTCGCTGCGGTAGGGGGCGAGCTTCACGCCGATGCCGAGCAGCTTCTCCTGGAATCAGGCAGCCGGCAGTCGGACCTGTGGGGCGCCAACTACTATCCTGGGAAAGGACGGGACGCCTGCATCGAGTACACGGCCCTCATCAACATACGTCCCGCGCAGGGGAACCGGGGCATGCTGATCCAGGATCCCGGAATCCGGGAACGGCTGCGCGAGATCACGTTCGATCTGATCGGTGAAGGAGAGCCACTCGAATGAGCCAGCATTCCTCCCTGTCTCCGGAACGGTGGGCGGGCTTTGGCCTGGACCAGCAGATCCTCATGATCGGCAACGAGATGAACCGGGCCAAGCGCCTGATCGAGCTGCAGGATCTGCCGGGCCTTTCTCTCTCCTATGAGCGGGTCCTGCGTCTCCTGGACCTGACGGTGGAGGTCCAGCGGCGCTCGACCTTGAGACGGGAGCTGTTGAGATGGCGCGACCTCATCGCGGACCTCTACATCCGGCAGGAGCCCGACCCCTCGGACCATACCGCCGCGTTCCGGTCTCTGCTCCAACTCACTCCCGTTGCCGCCCAGCAGATCCCGTTCGTGCTGGCCTGAGCATCTTTCCAGGCCCCGCGGTTGACCCTTCGTCCAGCTGCGGCGTACACTGCCGCTGGAACCGCCCGCGCGGCCAAATTTTTTCCCTCACGCCCCGGGACGGCCCAGTGCCGCTCCTGGCGAGAAAGCCTGCCGAATACCATGACCGACGACACTCCCTTCGCCCCCATCGAGGAGGCGATCGAGCATTTCCGTCACGGTGAGATCGTCATCATCGTCGACGACGAGGACCGCGAGAACGAAGGGGACCTGGCCATCGCGGCCGAGAAGGTCACCCCCGCGGCGATCAACTTCATGGCCAAGCACGGGCGGGGGCTGATCTGCCTCGCCATGACCGAGGAGCGCTGCGACGCCCTCAACCTGCCGCTGATGGTCGAGGACAACACCTCCACCTTCGGCACCGCGTTCACCGTCTCGATCGAGGCCCGCGGCAAGGTCACCACCGGCATCTCCGCCGCCGACCGCGCCGCCACCATCCTCACCGCCATCGATCCGGCGACCCGGCCGGAGGACCTGCTCCGCCCGGGGCACGTCTTCCCCCTGCGCGCCCGCAAGGGGGGCGTCCTCAAGCGCGCCGGGCAGACCGAGGCGTCGGTCGACCTCGCCACCCTGGCCGGCCTCACCCCGGCGGGGGTGATCTGCGAGATCATGAACGACGACGGCACCATGGCCCGCGTCCCGGACCTCGTCAAGGTGGCCCGCGAGCACGGGCTGATGATGATCACCGTCTCCGACCTCATCAGCTACCGCCTGCGCCACGAGACCCTGGTGCGCAAGGTCGCCTCGCCCAACCTGCCCACGGTCTACGGCGACTTCCGCATCCACGCCTACCGCTCGGACGTGACCGGCGACGAGAACGTGGCCCTGGTCATGGGGGACCTCGCCCCCGAGGAGCCGACCCTGGTGCGCGTCCACAGCCAGTGCCTCACCGGCGACATCTTCGGCTCCTGCCGCTGCGACTGCGGCCCGCAGCTCGAGCAGGCCCTGGAGCGCATCGCCGCCGAGGGCAAGGGGGTGCTCCTCTACCTCCTCCAGGAGGGCCGCGGCATCGGCCTGATGAACAAGCTGCGCGCCTACGAGCTCCAGGAGCAGGGGCACGACACCGTGGAGGCCAACGAGCGGCTCGGCTTCCGCCCCGACCAGCGCGACTACGGCATCGGCGCCCAGATCCTCCGCGACCTCGGCGTGCGCCAGATGCGGCTGATGACGAACAATCCCAGCAAGTACATCGCCCTCAACGGCTACGGGCTGGAGATCGTCGAGCGCGTCCCTCTGGAGGTGCCGCCCACCGATTCCAGCCGCGCCTACCTGCGGACCAAGCGCGAGAAGCTCGGGCACCTCCTGAAGCTCGTCTGAGGATGTCTCGAACCCGACCCCCACTGTAGAGACGCCCCGCGGGGCGTCTCCAGGGCTTTGGCAGAGGGATCATCCCCCTCCAACCCAGAGACGCCCCAC
Organism: Thermoanaerobaculia bacterium; assembly: GCA_025937035.1. Classification (GTDB taxonomy): domain Bacteria; phylum Acidobacteriota; class Thermoanaerobaculia; order Multivoradales; family UBA5704; genus DATARR01. Next base: position 4,834 of record JAICSG010000196.1, read on the forward strand.
GGGGCGTCTCTACAGTGGGGAAACCTCGGCGAGCATGCTTCTACCGCCCTGGAGTCGCTTCCGCCCTTCCCGCGCGCGCGGAAAGCCGTAAAATGAGCCGCGCACAGGAATACGGATGAAGATCCTCCTCGTCACCTCCCGCTATCCCTGGCCCCCCCGCCGCGGGGACCAGATGCGGGCGGTCCAGGTGCTGGACTTCCTGGCGGACGAGCACGAGGTGACCCTCCTGGCCCCGGCGCCGGGCAAGGACCAGCCGCCGCCCCCCGCCAACGCGCGCTACCGCGTCGAGCTCTACCGCCCGGGGGGTACGGCGATCTTCTCGGGGCTCGCGCGGGCGGTGGTCAAGCGCCTGCCCCTCCAGACCGGCCTCTTCTACCAGCCGGACCTCGGCCGGAAGCTCCGGGAGCTGGCGCCGCAACACGACCTCGGCATCCTGCAGCTCGTCCGTCTGGCCATTCACGTCGAGGATTTCGGGGATACCCCGTTCGTGGTCGATCTGATCGACAGCCTCTCGCTCAACTTCTCCCTGCGGGCGGCCGTGGACCGCTGGTGGCTGGCGCCGCTGCTCAAGGTCGAGGCGCGGCTGCTGGCGACCGCCGAGCGGCGGCTGGCCGAGCAGTCGGTGCGCATGCTCGTGGTCTGCGAGCGGGACCGCCAGGCCCTCGCCAACCGCCTGCCGCCGGACCTCGCGGCCAAGGTCTCGGTGGTGCGCCTCTCCGTGCGCGAGCGCACCGTCGATCCGCCGCTCGACGAGGAGAAGCTCTGGCGCGAGGGGGACAAGGGGCCCGTCCTGGTGATGACCGGCAACCTCGGCTACTTCGTCAACGCCGACGCGGTCACCTGGTGGCTGCGCGGCGTCTGGCCGCAGCTCCGCAACGTCCGGCCGGACATCCGTCTGGTGATCGCGGGCGACCGCCCCTCGCCGGCCCTCCGCAGCCGGATCGAGCAGGCCGGGGCGCGGCTGATCGAGTCGCCGCGCGACCTGCGTTCGGTGCTCGCCCAGGCCACCCTCTCGATCGCCCCGATGCGCTGCGGCTCGGGCGTGCCCATCAAGGTGCTGGAGGCCTGGGCGGTGGGAGTGCCCGTGCTCGCCTCCTCCTGGGCCGTGGCCGGCACCTCCGGCCGCCAGGGCGAGGACTTCCTCCTCGTCGGCCAGCACCCCGTCGAATGGGTGACCGCCGTCACCGATCTCCTGGGCAACCCCTCCGCCCGCCGCTGGCTGGTCGAGAACGGCCGCCGCCGCCTGTCCGCCGACTACTCGCGGGAGACCGTGCGGCGGCAGCTCCTCGACGTGATCCGCGCCGCCACGCCCGCCCCGGTGGCCTCTGAGGTCCCCGTGCCGGACGGCGCGGCGCGGCCGGCATAGCTCTCACGCCGTGCTCGCGACCATGCCGGAAACCGCGTGGCTCACCCATCCTGGAGTCAGACTTTGCCGCCCGCCGACGCGCCTAGCCAGCGATCCTTCGCGGGTTCCGGCGAGTCCGTTCGCGGGCGGCGCGGATGCTCTCGCCACCGCGCGGGAACGGGAATGGACGGCTCGCCCCGCGAGGGCAAACGTCGCTGCGATTGGGGGAAACGTCCAGGAGGTTGGGGAAACGCCGCTGGCCTTGGGGGAAAGGCCGCTTGCGCTGGGGGAAAGGGCTCGCCGGTTAGGGCATTTCTCGCTTGCGCTGGGGCGAAAGCGTCTGGAGGTTGGGGAAACGCCTCTGCGCTTCGGGGAAAGGCTCAGTCAGTGGGGGGAAACCCCCTTTGACGGCCCGAGAGCGGCAGATCAGCGACCCGCCGACCGGCTAGATGGCCTCCGGACGCGGGCTACGCCCCAAGCGGCTGTGAGTTATACGCGCATGCCGGGCTTGGTGTCCATAGAGAGCTTTGAAAGCTTGCGGTAATGGAGGCGCCATGTCACTCCAGGTCACCGGATCAGGGGCATAGCTGAAAACTGAGCCGTGCCCATCAGGATCGTAGTATCTAGAGGAGACATCTTTGACACAACAATCGACCGACAACCTCCGCACCGACTCCATCAAAATCGGCCCCGAAGATTCCCGCTACCGCGCGGTAATCGGAAAGCAATTCAACAAGCGGTTCCGCGCAACTCCGGACTACATCCGCCTGGTGAATTCGACCGAGCAGGTGGTGGCGGCCGTGGAGGAGGCGGTGCGGGAGGGACGGCGGCTCGTGGTGACGAGCGGCGGGCATTGCCTGGAAGGTTTCGTATCCGATCCCGAGATTCGGGTAATCCTTGATATCTCGCCCATGAAGCGCATTGATTACGACTCAGAAAGGGGCGCGGTGGCCGTCGA
>JAICSG010000849.1 GCA_025937035.1 Thermoanaerobaculia bacterium
CGCCGGCCGTTCGGGCCGCGGCTCTCCCCGGCCCGTCCGTTCCTCCCGCCGCGGCCGGCTGCGCGGCTCTCCTGCGTTCCCGGGATCGATCTCGAAGCCCGGGAAGCGGGCGCGCAGCATCTCGAGCACGCTCTCGACCAGCGACATCGCTCACGGCTCCGGATCAGCCCTGCGGAGGCAGGCCCGGGATGGAGATGGGCGCGGCGAAGCCGGCGGCGATGTAGAGATCGGCGTCGTAGGTGTTCCGGCAGACGACCCGGCCCGTTCCCATCCCCCTTTCCACCGAGATCAGCTCCACCACGGCGTCGCTGATCACCGGCAGGTTGGTGCTCATGTTCCACTCCGTGGCCGCCCCGTCCATCACGCAGGCGGCGGTGACGAGCCCTCCGTCGACCCTGCTCACCAGATTGGTGACCACCATGGTCGCGACCTGGCCGGCCTTGACCGGCTCGCGGAAGCGCGCCCAGATGAACTGGACGCCGTAGCTGATGATCCTCACGGTGCCGTTGTCGTCGGCCTTGCCGCTGGCGTCGTAGGTCGCCATCGACCCCTGAGCCGGCATGTCGTCCGGCAGGCGGACGTGCTCGATCCTGGCGGGTGGGTTGGAACAGATTCCCTTGCTCATGGCTTAACCCCCGATCCCCGGGATGTAGAGCAGCCCGGCGGCGACAGCGACTCTGGCGCGCGAAGAATTGAGCCCGGCGACCTTCACCCGGTCCTGCGCCCGCTGGCGGGCCAGGAAGACGATCACCGCGTCGCCGGCGCTCGGTTGATTGAGGTTTTGTCCCAGGGTGCCGCTGCCGCCCCGGATCCACTGCGAGACGATGGCGTCGAGGATGCCGCTGCCGGCCACGTTCTCGAAGATCATGGCGCCGCTCTGATTCGGCAGCAGGTCCTGCTGGAAGACGGCCCAGGCGTGAGCCGTGGGCCCCACGAACTCGTAGAAGACGCTCCCCTCGGGATCTTCCTTGCCGTCGGCGTTATAGCGCTTGCCCACCTCCGGCTTGTCCGGGAGGCGGACCCGCTCGACGATCATCGGGTGACCCTTGCGGTGCTCAATCGACTCTTCCATGATCGGCCTCCTCAGCTCTTTTTCTTTTCGGGCGATGGTCCAGGGTTTTCCGGGCCTTCCGCGGCGCGGGGCGGCGGGCTCGGAGGCAGCGGCGGCTCGTTGGGCGAGGGTGGCGCGACGAAGAGCAGGCCGGCGGCGGCCCCCACGCGCTCGCCGGAGCCGTTGCGGCCGATGATGCGCGCGGCGCCCTCCGCCCGCTGCACGCTGTAGAGGACCATCAGGCGCCGGTCGTCAAAATAGGGGGTTGAATTCTTGCGGCGCCACTCCGTGAAGGCGCCTCCGGGCACCCCCTGGCCGGGGACGTTCAGGAAGGTCAGGTACCCGTACTGGCCCGGCTCGAGCTCGCGATCGAACACTCCCCAGCACTGCCAGGGGCCACCCGGAAGCTGATGGAGCACCACGCTGGCCGGCTGGTTGGGATCGACGGCGTTTCCGTACTCGTCGAACCTCCCATCCGCGAGTTGGTCCGGCAGCTTCACATAGCGCAGGACGACAGAGGGTTTCGGCATCTCGCTTCTCCTTTCCACGGAATCAATGCGGGGCCGCGTCTTTCCGGATCATGTCGGCGGCCTTCTCGGCGATCATGGTCGTCGGCGTATGGGTGTTGCCGGTGGTGATGTGGGGCATGACCGAGGCGTCCACGACCCGCAGGCCGGAAACGCCGTGGACCCGGAGCCGCGCGTCCACCACCGCCGGGAGCCGCGAATCGTGGGGGTGGGGCCCCATCCGGCAGGTCCCCGCCGGGTGGAACAGGGTGCCGGCGAAGCCCTGGATAAACTTCCGGATCTCGGCGTCGGTCGGGAACGATCCGCTCCCGCCGGGCGGCACGGGCGGGAACATCCGCGGCCCCCGGATGGCGTCGAACGCCGGGTGCAGGGCGATGCGCAGGGCGATCTTCACCCCCTCGACCATCAGCGCCATGTCCTCGGGCCGGCCGAGATAGTTGCCGTAGATGCGGGGGGGCGAGCCCACCTGGCTGCCCCCCAGGCGCACCTCGCCGCGGCTGGTCGGCTGTACCAGGAGAGGCACGACCATGAAGGCGGTCGGCACCACCGGCGTCTGGGCCGGACCGAGCAGGGCGTGGTTGAGGATCATCTGGAGGTCCGGCTTCTTGCGGCCGGACCGGGTCTTCAGGAAGAGCCCCCCTTCGATCCCATAGTCGATCACCTTCGCCGGCGCCGTCCCCTCCTTGTAGGCGAAGACCACCGGCGCGATGACGTGATCCTGCAGCCCCTTGCCCACCCCCGGCAGGGAGACCCGCGGCTCGATGCCGTGGCGCCGCAGCTCGTCCGGCGAGCCGAGGCCCGAGAGCATGAGCAGCTTGGGGGAGTCGATCGTGCCGCAGCAGACCAGCACCTCCCGGTTGGCGGAGGCCGTCCTGGGCACCCGGCCTCCATTGTCATGGCTCTCGTAGGCGAGCCCGGCGGCCCGCAGCCGGTCCCCCCGGCGCTCGAAGAGCACCTCGGTCGCCAGCGCGAAGC
>JAICSG010001232.1 GCA_025937035.1 Thermoanaerobaculia bacterium
CTCCTCCATGCGCAGCAGCACGGGGACCAGCGGCGCCTCGATCTCGGTATAGACGCGGGCGAGCGACCCGGCCTCCAGCTCGCGGCGCATGGCCTCGGCCATCCGGCGGGCCATCTCCACCCGCTCGGCGGCGTAGGCGGCGAGGCGCGAGTCCCCCACCGGCGGCTCCTGCCCCTTGTCCCAGCCCACGTCCTTGGGGGTTAGCGCCTTGCGGCTCAGCCGCTCCAGGGCCAGCTCGTCCAGGGAATGGCCGTGGACGGAGGGCTTCAGGAGGTAGGAGACCAGCATGGCGTCGAACAGGGCCGACTCGCAGAGGGGGCCCGGGCAGAGCCGCAGCACCTCCTTGAGGTTGTGCCCGGCGAGGCGGACCTCCCGGTCGCCGATCCAGCGCCGCAGGCTGTCGAGCGCCACGTCGCGCACGCCGTCCCGCCGGAAGTCGGCGTAGATCACCGGTCCCCCCTCGGAGGAGGCCACGGCGAGGCCCAGCGGGCGCTCCTCGCCGAGCACGGCGACGAAGACCTCGCCACCCACCAGCCGGCCGGCGCGGTCGGTCCACACCTCGGCGGTGACCGCCTCCTCGGCGGTCGGGATCTCCTCGCCCCCCGCCGTGGCCCCGGCCGGCCCCAGCTCCTCGACCAGGGAGAAGAACTCCAGCTCGGTGAACAGCTTGCGGAGGGCCTCCACGTCCGGCGGATCGCGGTGGAGGGCCTCCGGGTCGAGCGGCACGTCGAGGTTGGTGTGGATGGTCGAGAGCTCCTTGGAGAGCCGGGCCTACTCGGCGTGCTGGGTCAAGCCCTCGCGATAGGCCTTGCGGGAGACCTCGCCGGCCCGCGCCAGCAGATCCTCCAGGGAGCCGTACTCCTGGATCAGGCTCTTGGCCCCCTTCTCGCCGATCCCCGGCACGCCCGGGATGTTGTCGATCGAGTCCCCCATCAGGGCCAGGACGTCGGCCACCTTCCCGGGCGGCACGCCGAAGTCCTCGGTGACCTCCTGGGGGCCGTACATCTTGTTGCGGCCGGTGTGGTAGAGGGCGACCCGGGGCTCGACGAGCTGCATGAGGTCCTTGTCGGCGGAGACGAGCACCACGTCGTAGCCGGCCTCGGCGGCCCGGCAGGAGAGGGTGCCGAGGACGTCGTCCGCCTCGTAGCCGGCCAGCTCCAGGGTGGGGATGTGGTAGGCCTCCAGCACCTTGCGGATCCAGGGGAGCTGGCTCTGGAGGTCCTCGGGCATGGGGGCGCGGTTGGCCTTGTAGTCCTCGAACTTCTCGCTGCGGAAGGTCCGCCCCCCTTCGAGCGCCACCCCGATCAGCTCCGGGCTCTCCTCGCGCAGGAGCTTGCGGAGCATGGTGACGAAGCCGTAGACGGCGTTGGTGGGCTCCCCCCGCGAATTCGAGAGGTTGCGGATGGCGTAGAAAGCGCGGAAGATGTTCGAGTACCCGTCGATCAGGAACAGGCGGGGACGGGAGCCGGTCGGTCGGGTGGGGCTCGTCTCGGTCGTCGCGGTGGTCGCAGGCATGGCGGGGACATTCTAGCCGCAACGCCGCCCC
>JAICSG010000593.1 GCA_025937035.1 Thermoanaerobaculia bacterium
ACCGCCAGGTCGACGTGCCGGTGGAGCTCGACCGCATCGTCCGCCGCGCCCTGGAGCGCGACCGGGAGCAGCGCTTCGCCGACGCCCGCGCCTTCATCGCCGCCCTGGAGCAGGTGGAGCACTCGCTCGCCGGGGTGCAGACGAAGGAGATCCCCAAGGAGGTCCTCGCGGAAGCCCAGGGGATCGCCCCGCCGCCCGCGCCATCGCCTCCGCCGCGCCAGCGCAGCTCCAGCGAGCTCTCCAAGGCCGAGCGCATCGATCTCCTGGCGCAGATCGAGCGGGCGTCCCGGCGGGTGCAGGAGACCTCGGGGGAGCTCACGCACGCCGAGGCCGTGCTCAACGCGGGGCGCCTGAGCGAGGCGGCGGAGCCGGGGCCGGCGGCGCCTCCAGGGAGGAGACGATGGGGCCCATGGGGATCTCCTTGGTCTCCATGGCGTTGAGCGACTGCTCGACCTTCTCCAGGGCGGCGATGAAGGCGCGGGCGTCGGCGAAACGCAGCTCGCGGTCGCGCTCCAGGGCGCGGCGGACCACGCGGTCGAGCTCCGCCGGCACGTCCACCTGGCGGTTGCGGCCGCGCAGGGGGAGCGGGTCCTCGGAGAGCCGCTTGAAGATGAAGCCGTGCTGGTTCTCCGAGTCGAACGGCGGCAGGCCGGCGATCATCTCGTAGAGCACGAGGCCGAAGGAGTAGAGGTCGCTGCGATTGTCGAGGGTGGTGCCGCCGGGGCTCGCCTGCTCGGGGGAGCAGTACTGGAGCTTGCCCATGAACATGCCGACCTGGGTGATCTCGAAGTTGGCGTCCGCCTCCAGGGTGCGCGCGAGGCCGAGGTCGATGATCTTCATCCGCAGGTTGCCGGCCTTGTCCTCGGTGATCATGAGGTTGTCCGGCGAGAGGTCGCGGTGGACCACGCCGGCCGCGTGGACGGCCTCCAGCCCGTGCAGCGCCTGGATGCCGAGGCGGACGGCGGTCGGCACGGCGAACGGCCCCACGCGGCGGATGCGGTCCCCCACGTCCTGCCCATGGATGTGCTCCCAGACCATGTAGAAGCTGCCGTCCTGGAGGGTCGAGAAGTCGTAGAGGATGGCGACGTTGGGGTGCTTGATCTGGGTGGCGAGCCGGGCTTCGCGCATGAACCGCTTCTGGGCCGAGGGGTCGGCCGCGAGGTCCTGGCGCAGGATCTTGACCACCCGCAGCTCCTGGAGGTGGACGTGGCGCACCAGGTAGACCTCCCCCATGCCGCCGCTGCCCAGGCGCTGGACGATCTCGTATTTGCCGTCGAGGATGGACCCCGGCTCCCGCAGATTCAAAAAGGCACCTCCGGACTGAAGAGGTGCCTATTGTAACCGAGCCCAGCCTGGAGGGTCAGGAAGGACGAACACGGACGGGCACGGACTTACACGGACGCACACGGACAGTCCCGCTTTTTCGTGTCAGTCCGTGTTTGTCCGTGTCCGTCCGTGTTCCCCCTACATCTCGTCCAGCAGCTTCTGCCGCTTGGCGTTGAATTCCTCCTGGGAGATCAACCCCTCGTCGAGCAGGCCTTTGAGCTGGCGGAGCTTGCCGGCGACGGGATTCTCCGGCGCGGCCGGGGCCGCGGCGGCGGGAGCCGGGGCCGGGGCTGCCGCCGGCGCGTTGGTGGCCTGCATGGCGTCGCGCATCATGCCGGGGAGCATGGCGCCGACGCCCGCCCCCATGCCGAGCCCGAGGCCCGCGCCGATCGCCCCGCCGGCGCCACCCCCGGGCTGCTGGGCGGCGTCGCCGATGGCCCGCGCGGTCTTGAACTTCATGTAGGCGTTCATGTCGCCGAGCGCGCCCATGCCGCTGCGCTCGTCGATCATCTTCTGGACCTCCTCGGGCGGCGTGATCGCCCCGAGGAAAAGATCCACCAGCTCGATGCCGTACTTGCCGAAGTCGTCCGCCACCCGCGACTTGAGGGCCATCGCCAGCTCGTCGTAGAGCTTGGGCAGATCGAAGATGGAGGTCAGGTTCTCCCCCAGGACGTCGGTCAGCCGGGCCACGATGGCGTCGCGGAAGTAGTCCTCCACCCCCTGCGACGAGTAGAGGCCGCGGCTCCCCACCACCGTGTTGACGAACTGCTGGGCGTTGGCGATGCGCACCGCGAACTTGCCGAAGGCGCGCAGGCGCACCATGGCGAGGTCGTGGTCGCGGAAGATCACCGGCTCCTTGGTCCCCCACTTGAGATCCACGAAGGTCTTGGTGGAGACGAAGAAGACCGCCGCCTGGAAGGGCGACTGGCCGCCGAACGGAATGCCGAAGAGGCTGGCCAGGACGGGGACGTTCTGGGTCTGCAGCGTGTGGCGCCCCGGGCCGAAGGTGTCGAGCGCCTTGCCGTCGCGGAAGAAGACCGCCTGCTGGCTCTCCTCGACGATGAGCTGGCTGCCGAAGCGGATCGCCGCCGTGCCGTTCGGCGGCCAGCGCGACACCATGGTCTGGCCGGTCGGGTCCTGATATTGGATCACGTCCATGATTGAGCTCTCCTATCCTTAGGCGCCTCAGGCGCCGGCGGGCTGCGCGCCCTGCACGACATTGCTGATCACCTGCTCGCGCTGGCGCCACTTGCCGTCGAGCGCCCGCACCTCCTGCTGCAGCCGGTCGAGGGCCGGCGCGGGGTCGTCTCCGCCGGGGGCCGGCAGGGTGGCGATGCCGTTCTCGATCTGCGCCAGGTCGTTCACCACCGAGAGGTCGAATTCATAGAGCCGCTGGAGCTCCGCGTCGCCGATCTTGACCGGATCGAACAGGCCGCTCGCTCCGTAATCGCTGAACCGGATCGCCTGCGACAGGCCGTCGATCTGCCGGTCGAGGCGGTCGAAGCCGTTGAGGGCCGCGATCTTGCCGGCGTCGACCCAGGCGCGGGAATGGTCCCGCAGGACCGTCTTGAGCCGCCCGAGCTCCGACGCCAGGTGCTCGCGGAGGGTGCGGTCGACGTCGCGCCGCAGCTCGCGGTCCTGGAATCCACGATAACCGGGGATCTTGTCGCCCAGCCTCTCCAGCCAGTTGCGCTGTCCCCGGGCCTCTTCGTAACCGTTGGTCATACCTTGCCTCCTCGCTGTGAGGTCAGTCCGTAATCCTATCGCATCCGCCCTTTCCCACCTCGCGGCTTTCCGCTATTCTTCGCCAGGAGCCCCTATAGAGGCAGTTTTTCAAGTGCTTAGCGATAGATCGGCAATCCTCGCCAGGAGCGCGCTGCTCGCGCTCCTGATCCTCGGGACCTTCGGCTGCTCGCGCGAGCGCGCCCCCCGCCATCCGAGCCTGGTGCTGGTGACCCTGGACACGGTCCGGGCCGACCACCTGGGCTGCTACGGCGACCGGCAGGCGATCACCCCCTGGCTCGACCGTCTGGCGGCCGAGGGGGCGCGATTCACCGACGTCTCGTCGGCGGTGCCGCTCACGCTCCCCTCTCATACGAGCCTGCTCACGGGTTTGTTGCCCCCCCACCACGGCCTGCGCAACAACGGGGCCGGGGCGCTCCGGCCGGGCACCACGACCCTCGCCACCCTGCTGGCCGGGGCGGGCTACCGCACCGGCGCCTTCATCGGCGCCTTCGTGCTCGACCACCGGTTCGGGCTCAGGAACGGCTTCGAGGTCTACGACGACGAGATCGAGCGCGATCCCAAG
>JAICSG010000239.1 GCA_025937035.1 Thermoanaerobaculia bacterium
CCACCCAGGTGGCGCTGACCGGCCGCAACGAGGCCTACTACACCGACTACACCGGCTGCCCCCAGGAGATGATCTCGCTGGTCAAGTACGGCTACCTGTACCAGGGGCAGCGCTACTCCTGGCAGAAGCAGCGGCGAGGGGCCTCGGGGCTGGGATTGCCGCCCACGGCTTTCATCAACTTCCTCCAGAACCACGACCAGGTGGCCAACTCGGCCCGCGGCGAGCGCTGCCACAAGCTCTCCTCCCCCGGCCGCTACCGGGCGCTCACCACCTTGCTGCTGCTGGGGCCCGGGACGCCGATGCTCTTCCAGGGGCAGGAATTCTGCGCCTCCAGCCCCTTCCTCTACTTCGCGGACCACAACCCGGAGCTGGCGGCGGCGGTGCGCGAGGGGCGGCTGGAGTTCCTCGCCCAGTTCCCCAGCCTGGCCCTCCCCGAGACCCAGCGGCAAGTGCCCGACCCCGACTCCCCCGAGACCTTCGAACGCTGCAAGCTCGACCTCGCCGAGCGCGAGCGGCACGCTCCGTGCTACGCCCTGCACCGCGACCTGCTGCGGCTGCGCCGGGAGGACCCGGTCTTCCGCGTGCAAGGGAAGGGATGGCTCGACGGCGCGGTGCTGGGGACGGACGCCTTCTTGATCCGCTTCTTTGGAGATCGTTCCGAAAAAGCGGGGGGGGACCGCCTGCTGCTGGTGAACTTAGGGGGCGATCTCGACCTGGAGCCGGTCCCCGAGCCGCTCCTGGCCCCCCTGACCGGGCTGTGCTGGGAGGTGCTCTGGTCGAGCGAGGACCCGCGCTACGGCGGTGGCGGAGCGCCGCCGCCGGAGGACGAGGAAGGGTGCTGGCGGCTGCCCGGACAGGCCGCGGTGGTGATGCGGCTGGTCGCCGAAGGAGGAACGAAGAGATGATCGAGCTGGCCCGATCCATGCCCTGGCCCGAGCGGGACGCTCAAGGCCAGACCGATATTCCGCCCGAGCCCCAGGTGGAGTCGCTGCTGACCCGCGAGTGGCTGATCTCGAACGGCCTCGGGGGGTATGCCTCCGGGACCATTTCGGGCGTGCCCACCCGCCGCTATCACGGCCTGCTGGTGGCGGGCCTGCCGGCGCCGGTGGGGCGCACCTTCATGCTCGGCCAGATCGAGGAGGTGCTCCGCCTGCAGGACGGCACCATCGTCCGCCTGGGCGGCGAGCAGAAGGCCGGACAGCCGGCCATCGTCCCGGGCTCGCGGCATCTCCGGGAATTCCGGCTCGACTGGGGGCTCCCCGTCTGGACCTACGAGGCCGGCGGCTTCCGGCTGGAGAAGCGGGTCTTCCTCGGGCACCTCCAGAACACCGTCCATGTGATGTACCGGCTGGCAGGCGGGGACGGACGCCTGCGCCTGGAGCTCCATCCGACCCTACACTTCCGGCCCCACGACGCGCCGGTCTCCACCCCGCTCGGCGGCCCCTACTCGATGAATGCGATCGACCACCGCTATGAGTTCTGCTCCCCGTGGCCGAACCTCCCCTCGCTCCGGGTGTCGATCCAGGGGACCCACCCCTCCTTCACGGTGGCGCCGCGCACGATCGAGGGGGTCTACTACTGGATCGAGGACCGCCGCGGCTACGAGTCGGTGGGCGACCTCTGGTGCCCCGGCTTCTTCGGGATCGACCTGGAGGCCGGGGAGGACGACGCCTCGCTGGTGGCCTCGACCGAGTGCTGGGAGGTGGTAAAGGCGCTCAAGTCCCGCGAGGCGCTCTCCGCCGAGATGGAGCGCCGCCGGCGGCTGATCTACATCGCCGACCCGCGAGCCCATCAGGGGACCGCCGCCGAGCTCGTGCTGGCCGCGGACGCCTTCGTGGTGACCCCCGGCCGCGCCGAGGACGCCGCCCGGGCCCACGCCTCGGGCGACGAGGCGCGCAGCATCATCGCCGGCTATCACTGGTTCACCGACTGGGGGCGGGACACCATGATCAGCCTCGAGGGGCTGACCCTCACCACCGGCCGGCAGCTCGAGGCGGGGTACATCCTGCGCACCTTCTCCCGCTACATCAAGGACGGGCTGATCCCCAACCTCTTCCCCGAGGGGGACCGCGAGGGGCTCTACCACACGGCGGACGCCACCCTCTGGTTCTTCCACGCCCTCCACCGCTACTTCCAGGCCACGGGGGACCGCGAGACCCTGCGGCTCCTGCTGCCGAAGCTGATCGACATCGTGAATCACCACCTCCAGGGGACCCGTTTCGGGATCGGGGTCGATCCGGAGGACGGGCTGCTCCGCCAGGGGGCGGAGGGGTATCAGCTCACCTGGATGGACGCCAAGGTGGACGGCTGGGTGGTGACGCCGCGGCGGGGCAAGGCGGTGGAGATCAACGCCCTCTGGTACAACGCCCTGCGGCTGCTGGAGGGGTGGGTGCGCCAGGAGATGCTCACCAAGCGGGAGGAGACCGCGGAGCACATCGCCCGCCACGCCCAGCGCTGCCAGGAGTCCTTCAACCGCCGCTTCTGGTACGCCGAGGGGGGTTATCTCTACGATGTGGTGGACGGCGTGGTGAACGACCAGCCCGGGGACGACCCCGCCTGCCGCCCCAACCAGATCTTCGCGATCTCGCTCGACCACCCGGTGCTCGACCCCTCGCGCTGGGAGCCGGTGCTGAAGGTGGTGACCGAGAAGCTCCTCACCCCCGTGGGACTGCGCTCGCTGTCTCCCGATCATCCGGACTACAAGCCCACCTACGACGGCGACCTCCGCTCCCGCGACGCCGCCTACCATCAGGGGACGGTCTGGGCCTGGCTGATCGGCCCCTATGTCGATGCCTGGCTGCGGGTCCATCCCGGGGAGACCGAGAAGGCGAGGCAATTCCTGGCCGGCTTCGTGCCCCACCTCGGAGAGGCCTGCCTCGGCTCGATCAGCGAGATCTTCGACGCCGAGAAGCCCTACACCCCGAGAGGCTGCGTCGCCCAGGCCTGGAGCGTGGCCGAGGTGCTCCGTTCCTGGGTGAAGACGGCGGGGACGGACGAGGTGGACCGGGAGGTGGGAGTGGTGCGGGAGGAGGAGGTCCTCACCCCGTCTCCATGATCTCCCCCAGCTCCGCCCGACGCAGCGGCAGATCCTCCGGCAGCCAGGCCTGGAACCCGGGGCTGGCGAACAGCTCCCGGTCTCCCGGATAGGTGGGCACGAGATAAACCGGAAACCGCTCGAAAATTTCACGATCGGGCCGCTTCCGGCGTCTCTGTACCGAGGCCCGCGTGGCGGCGCCGCCGTCCAGGTGGCCGGTGAGCCAGTGGAGGGCGCGGAATTGGGCGACCGTCCGCTCGTCGGTGAGACGGGGACCGTCCGGCGTCGCGTCGGGGGGTGAAGGGGCGATCCCCAGCTTGCGCAGGCCCCGGCGGAGGAAATCCCTCGGGCCGTACCCCTTCCAACGGATCTTGAATCCCTCCCAGGTAGTGGCAGGAGGCAATTCCAGGATGGGACGAGGGACGGGACTGGGTCCGGTATTGGCGATGTGGCCGGCGTAGGGGTCGATCCGCAGGGTGTCCATGCCGGGATTGGCCAGGAGGAGGGCCTGGGTGCGGGAGAGCAGGGTGAGCATCACCGCCGGCAGGATCTTCTCCCACAGGCCGTCCTCGTAGTTCTTGTAGGCCGTCAGGAAGGCGTTGCGCTCGAAGAGGAAGCCCCGGTTGTAAAGCCCCAGCAGGTCGCTGGTGGCGCTGGAGCGGTGATGCACCACCGCGCCCGGCGCGAAGACTATGCGCTCGCCCCCGGACCACAGGCGCCAGCCGAGGTCGACGTCCTCCAGGTAGGCGAAGTAGCTCTCGTCGAAGCCGCCGGCCTCCAGGAAGGAGGCGCGGCGGACCAGCAGGTTGCCGCCGCAGGCGAAGGGGAGCTCCTCCCCCGCCGCCGGCACCCGTGCCGTCTTAAGCGGACGGCGGAAGTCGAGCTGGAAGGCGTGGCCGTCGAAGGTCATCAGGCCGCGGCCGAAGTCGAGGCGCTCCCCCTTCCAGTCCACGATCTTGCCGGAGACGGCGGCCACGTCCGGCGGGGCCGCGGCCAGACACTCCACCAGCGCGCCCAGCCAGCCCGGCTCGGGACGGGTGTCGTTGTTCAGCAGAGCCAGGGCATCGCCGTCCGCCTCCCGGGCCAGGCGGTTGTTGCCGCCGCAGAAGCCGAGGTTGACCGGGCTCTCGATCAGGCGGACCCGGCGGTCGCTCCCCCAGCGCTCGCGCATCCAGGCGGCGGTGCCGTCGGTCGAGCCGTTGTCGAGGACCAGGATCTCCCAGGGGACTCCCAGGTCCTGCTGGACGGCGAGCGCCTCCAGGCAGGTCTCCAGGTGCTGGCGGCCGTTCCAGGAGAGGATGGCCACGGTGACCTTGCGGATCATGCCAGCCTCCCCCGCCAGACGCGGAGCTTGCGGCGCAGGCGGAAGGCTAGGCGGTCCGGCGGGGCCACGGTGGCCGGGCGCTGGCCGAAGCGGTCCTTGGTCTCATCCCGCCAGGGCTCGCGGCAGAAGCGGACGAGCGGCGCCAGCACCCGGTCCCAGTGGAAGGCGGCGACCAGCTCGCGAGCACCGGCCTGGCGGCCGGCGGGGGCGTCCAGGGCTTCGGCAAGGGTGCGCTCCAGGGCCGGGGCATCGCCAGGCGGGGCGATCCAGCCGGCGCGGTGCTTGGTGAGGAGGCGGCTCATGGCTCCCCCCTCGCTGGTCACCACCGGGCAGCCGGCGGCGAGGGCGTCGAGGAAGCGGGTGCGGAGGGAGAGGCGGGTCTCCAGGCTGGGCCGGTGGGGCGCCACCAGGAGGTCGACGTCGCGCAGCAGGTCGTACCGCCGCTCGGCCGGCACCCAGTCGTGGACCAGGACGCGGCTCCCCCACCAGCCGAGGGCGCGGCAGCGGGCCTCCACCTCATTGAACAGGCGCTGCGGCGTGCTCTCCGGGTTGGGGTTGCGGATCAGCAACAGGGTCCACGGCCGGTCGAGAGCCGCCAGGGCGTCGAGGAGGGTCCAGGGGTCGTACCAGTCGTAGAGGCCGCCGAAGAGGAGCCTGCGCTCATCCGTCGCGCGAGGCGGCAGGATGGGACGGTGTGGAGGGAGGTCGTCCGGCACGCCGAAGGGGACAGGGGCGATCAGGGTGGCGAGATCGGGATCGCCGGCGATCCGCTCGGGGTTGACCCGGCCGACGGCGGCGAGGAAGCCCAGGTAGAAGGTCCGCTGCTCCTCGGAGGAGCAGAGGAAGAAGTCCCCCCGGGACATCTGGAGCACCCAGGTCGCGTGGTCGTTGCGGTAGGGATCGAGCCCCAGCGTCCCGTGATAGGCGAAGTTCTCGATCAGCCAGGGATCATAGAGGTCGATCGCCACCGGCAGGTTGGGCATCTCCAGGACCAGATCGTTGGCGAGCTGACCCTGGGCCACGGCGGCTTGGCAGTCTCCGAGGATGGCCGCGAGCCGCCCGCGCTCGAAGGGGCGGACCTCGATTGTCCCCACAGAAGCGAGCCCCAGCGCCGCCGTCTCCTCCGGCGCCGCGGGGGAGATCAGCACCACCTCGACCCCTTGGGCCGGCAGCCGGCGGGCGAATTCGAGATAGCGGATGCCGATCCCCGCCATGAGGGGGCGGATGGGCTCACTGGAGAGGAGGGCGATGCGGGTCATCTATCTACGCTGCCACCACTGATGCACCCGCCAGGCGCGGGTCGCTTCCATCTCCCGGATGATCCCGTTGAGACGCTCGATCTCCGCATACGTACGAGCGAGGTGGGCCGTCTGGTCGTCCACGGCGGCGCGGAGCTTCCCCTCCTCGCCGTAGAGGCGCTGGATCTCCCCCCGGCTGTCCTCCTGGAGCCGGGCGTGCTCGTCCTTGAGAATGGCCAGCTCGCCATTAAGGGCGTGATAGCGGTCCTCCCAGAGGAAGCGCTCGCGGGTCATGGCCTGGTGGTCCTGGGCCGCGGCGGCGAAATCGGTCCGCAGGCTGGCGAGGTCCTGGCGGGCCGCGGACCGCTCCTCGCGCTCGGCCACCAGCTCGGCCCGCAGGGTGTCCACGGCGCGGGCCAACACGGCCGGGGTGAGGCTCCCGGCGTGCTTGGCCAAGACCCGCGCCTTGACCTCCAGGAAGTCGGCGCGCTCGCGGGGCCTCTCGCCGAAGATGTGGTGCGCTCCCCCCCTAAAATGCCGGTACTCGCAGGTGACCTGAGCGAGATGGTGGAACGGGGTGAGGCCGGAGAGACGGATCAGGAAGTCCCAGTCCTCGAAGAACGGCAGCGTGGGGTCGAAGGGGCCGGCCTCGGCGAACAGCCCGCGCTCGATCAGCAGGGTGTTGAAGGGGATGTAGTTGTCGACCAGCAGGACGTCGCGGTCGAAGTCGCGGCTGTAGGGGAGGCGGCGCTCCCGGCAGACCCACCCATCCCCGTCCAGCTCGTAGGCGGCCACCGCCGCGTCGGTGTAGGCCACGCGCACGCCGGCCGCCGAGACCAGACCGGCCAGGGTGGCCAGGTGCTCGGGGGCGGCCAGATCGTCGTCGTCCAGGAAGGCCAC
>JAICSG010001043.1 GCA_025937035.1 Thermoanaerobaculia bacterium
CCAGGTGAGGAAGACGATCATCAGGACGCCCACGAGCTGCTGGACCGACAGGCTGATCGCGTAGCTGGAGGAGATGTCGATGGGGCGGACGATCCAGTCCTCGGGCCCGATGTGGGGGACGAGGACGCCGAGGTAGCGGGCGAAGCCCACGGCCACCGCCGCGATGGTGCCGGTCTGGATCACCAGGAAGAGCGTCCAGCCGTAGAGGAACCCCCAGAGGGGGGACCAGGCCTCGCGCAGGTAGACGTACTGTCCGCCCGCCTTCGGCATCATCGCCGCCAGCTCCCCATAGGAGAGGGCGGCGGCCACCGTCAGCAGCCCCGTCACCACCCAGACCATCAGCAGCCAGCCGGCCGAGCCCACTTGGCGGGCGATCTCCGCCGGGACGATGAAGATGCCGGAGCCGATCATCGAGCCGGCCACGATCATGGTCGAGTCGAGCAAACCGAGCTCGCGGATGAAGCCCGTCGTCGCTTCCTTGCTACGGCCTGGGGTCGCGGCGATGCTTTCCGGCATAGGCTCTCCTCAAAAAATTCGCCTCATCCTACAGGGGGAGGGGGCGCGATGTCGAACCCTCACTCCGGAGGGTGGATGCGGACGGGCTGGGAGGGCCGGGAACGGTGAGGCTCCAGCGGCCGGGGCGGGCTGATCCAGTTCCCCTGGGCATAGTCGACTCCCAGGGCCCGCAGGCGCTCGACCACGGCGGCGCTGGCGACCCCTTCGGCCACGGTCTGGATCCCCATCACGTGCCCCACCTGGTTGATCGACTCGACCATCGCCAGGTCGAGCGGATCGGTGACCACGTCCTTGACCAGCTTTCCGTCGATCTTCAGGAACGCGACCGGCAGCTCCTTGAGGTAGCCGTAGGACGACATGCCGGTGCCGAAGTCGTCGAGGGCGAAGCGCACCCCCTGGGCGGTGAGCCGGGACATCAGCCGGTGGGCCTGGGGGAGGCTCTCGATGGCGGCCGTCTCGGTGATCTCGAAGCAGAGCCTGCCGGGGGGCACCCCCGAGCCGGCGAGCTCGCCAGTGAGGAAGTCGTAGAAATCCTCGTCCCCCAGCGAGACCCCGGACAGATTGATGGCGCAGAGCCGCAGGAGGTCGAGGAAGGGCGCCGGCTGCTCCCGCAGGGTGCGGAGGGCGCGCCGGATCACCCAGCGGTCGATCGAGCGCATCAGGCCGTAGCGCTCGGCCGCGCGCAGGAAGTCGGAGGGGAGGTGGATCCGCCCGTCCTCCTCGACCATGCGCAGCAGCACCTCGAAGTAGAGCCCCGGGGAGGCGCCGGCCGAGAGCGGCTGGATCTGCTGGGCGAAGAGCCGGAAGCGGTCCTCCTCCAGGGTCTGCTGGATGCGCGCCACCCAGCTCATCTCGCCGTGGCGGCGGACGAAGGTGGCGTCGTCCTCCCGGTAGACCTGGATGCGGTTGCGCCCCTTGTCCTTGGCCGCGTAGCAGGCGTGGTCGGCGGCCGAGAGGAGGTGGGCCACGGAGCGGATCTCGCGGGTGATGGGCACCAGGCCGAGGCTGGCGCCCACGGCGAAGGTCTTGTCCCGCCAGGTGAAGCGGAGCTGCTGGAGGGCGCGGTGGAGATCGGCCGCCCGCTTCTCCCCCTCCTCCAGGGTGCAGTGGGAGAGCAGCACCCCGAGCTCGTCCCCGCCCAGGCGGGCCACCAGGTCGGTGTCGCGCACCGACTCCTGGATCAGGGCGGCGACGCGGCAGAGGAGCTCGTCCCCCGCCAGGTGGCCGCAGGTGTCGTTGACCAGCTTGAACTGGTCGAGGTCCATGTAGCAGAGGGCGTGGGAGATCGAGCGCGAGCGGGCCTCCTCCAGGGCGCGCTGGAGATGGCCGTCGAAGGCGTGGCGGTTGAGCAGGCCGGTCAGCTCGTCGTGGGTCGCCTGGCGGGCGAGCTGCAGGGCCATCAGCCGCTTGTCCGAGACGTCCTGGAAGACCAGGACGGCGCCGACGATCCTCCCCTCCAGGGAGCGGATGGG
>JAICSG010001164.1 GCA_025937035.1 Thermoanaerobaculia bacterium
GGGATGGGGACCCGCGCCACGCCGGTCTCCATGGCCGCCTTGGCCACCGCCGGGGGGATCCGCAGCAGCACCCGGTAGTCGAACGGCTTGGGGATCAGGTACTCGCGGCCGAAGCGGAGCGACTCCAGGCCGTAGGCGCGCAGCACGGCGTCCGGCACGTCCTCGCGGGCGAGCTCGGCCAGCGCCTTCACCGCCGCCAGCTTCATGGCCAGGTTGATGTCGGTCGCCCGCACGTCGAGGGCCCCCCGGAAGAGGAAGGGGAAGCCGAGGACGTTGTTGACCTGGTTGGGATAGTCGCTGCGGCCGGTGGCCACGATGGCGTCCTCGCGGGCGGCCCGCACGTCCTCGTAGCCGATCTCGGGATCGGGATTGGCCAGCGCGAAGACGATGGGGTCGCGGGCCATGGAGCGCACCATCTCCTGGCTCACCACCCCGCCCACGGAGAGGCCGATGAAGACGTCCGCCCCCACCAGCGCCTCGGCCAGGGTCCGCGCCGGGGTGTCGGCGGCGAAGCGCTCCTTGTAGGGGTCCATGTCCTCGGTCCGCCCCCGGTAGACCACCCCCACCTTGTCGCAGACGGTCACGTTCTCCCGCCGCGCCCCCAGCTCCAGGTAGAGCGCGGCGCAGGAGAGGGCCGCGGCCCCGGCGCCCGAGAAGACGATGCGGGCCTCGCCGATCCGCTTACCGGCCACGGCCAGGGCGTTGAGCAGGGCGGCCCCGGAGATGATCGCCGTGCCGTGCTGGTCGTCGTGGAAGACGGGGATATTCATCTCCGCCTTCAGCCGGCGCTCGATCTCGAAGCACTCGGGGGCCCGGATGTCCTCCAGGTTGATCCCGCCGAAGGTCGGCTCCAGGAGCTTGACCGTGCGGATGAATTCCTCCGGATCGGTGGTGGCGACCTCGATGTCGAAGACGTCGATGTCCGCGAAGCGCTTGAAGAGGACCCCCTTCCCCTCCATCACCGGCTTGCCGGCCAGGGCGCCGATGTTGCCCAGCCCCAGCACGGCCGTGCCGTTGCTGATCACCCCCACCAGGTTCCCCTTGGCCGTGTACTCGTAGGCCAGGAGGGGCTCTTTGGCGATCTCCTGGCAGGGGTAGGCCACCCCCGGGCTGTAGGCGAGCGACAGGTCGCGCTGAGTGGTGGTGGACTTGGTGGGTACGACCTGGACCTTCCCCTTGCGCCCCCGCGAGTGGTAGGCGAGAGCGTCCTCACGGCTGATCTTCTTGGAGCTCATGGCGGTACCGGATCTTACTACCGAGGTAAGCTCCAGGCATGATCGTCGTCCCCGAAGATTCCTCTCTCCTCTTCATCACCCAGCCCGACCACGCCCACCTGGCGGGGGAGATCCTCTCCCTCTGGCGCGCCGACGGGCTGCCGGACAACCCCCGGCGGGACGACATCCTCTTCGCCGCCCGCGAGCACGACAACGGCTGGCGCGAGGCCGACGCCGCCCCGCGCTGGGACGCGGAGCGGGGGCGCCCCCACGACTTCATCACCCTGCCGGCCGGCGAGCGGATCGAGCTCTGGGAGCGCGGCGTCTGCCGGTTCGCGGCCGAGCGCCCCTACGCCTCCCTGCTCATCACCCGCCACGCCCTCAACCTCTTCGGCGGCCACCGGGACCGGGAGGAGTGGGACCGGCTGCTCGATTTCCTGGAGGATTTCGAGAACGGCCTGATCGAGCGGACCGGGGTGGAGCCGGAGACCCTGGAGGAGGACTA
>JAICSG010001224.1 GCA_025937035.1 Thermoanaerobaculia bacterium
AGCGGTCGGGGGACCGTTTCGAGGAGGCGAGGGCCTGGATCGGTCTCGGCACGACGCGCCAGCGGATGGGAGATCCGCGAGCCGCCCTCCCCTTCTTCCGGCGGGCCTACGAGGCGCTGCCCCAGGCTTCGTGGGAAACCCAGCACTACTACGGCCTCGCCCTGTACAGGGCAGGGCAGCCCTCCGAGGCCCTGCCCTTCCTGGGGGGGGCCTTGAAGATCGCCCGGGAGAGCCACGTCCCCTTCAACGAGGCCGTCACCCTGACTGCCCTGGGCTCGGTCGACCGGGATCTGGGCCGGCCGGACCGCGCGGCCGAGCAGCTGGGTCAGGCGATCACGCTGGGAGAGGCGCTCGGTTTTCCGACCCTCCAGGCCCCCGCTCTCCTGCAGCGCGCCATCCTCTGGAGAGGGCAGGGCCGGCTCGCCGCGGCACGGCGGGATGCCGAGCAGGCGCTGGCGCTCGTCGAGTCGACCCGGCAGAGCATCGCGGGCCAGCAGATCCGGACGAGCTTCTTCGCCACCCGGCGGAGCTTCTACGATTTCTACATCAGCCTCCTGATGGATCTCGACCGGACCCGGCCCGGCGGGGGCTATGGGGCGATGGCTCTCTGGGCCAGCGAGAGGTCGCGGGGACGCGGGCTGCTCGACCTAATCACGGAGGGCCGCATCGACGTCGCGCAGGGGCTCCCCCCCGACCTCCGCCGCCGCGAGGGTGAGATCTCCGACGGCCTCTCCCGGATCCAGGGCGCGCTGCGCAAGGGCGATCTGCGGCCGGAGCAGGCCCGGGAGCTCCGGGCCGGGCTCGACCGCCTGGACGAGCAGCGGCAGCAGCTCGACTGGGAGATCCGGGCGCGCAACCCCCGCTACGCCGAGATCCGCTATCCCGCCCCGCTCAAGCTGGAGGAGATCCGGCGCCGGGTCCTCGACAGGGACACGGCCCTGCTCGAATATGCCCTGGGCGAGAAGGGCTCGACGCTGTTCGTGGTCACCCGGGAGGGGCTGAGCAGCTTCCCGCTCCCACCGGCTCAGACGATCGCGGAGCAGGTGAGGCGGCTGCGGCCGACCCTGGAAAAAGAGAGCTTCCGCTCCCGGCGGGAGTATCTCGATTCCGCCTTCCAGCTCTACCGGACGCTGCTGGCTCCCGCCTCCCGGGCGCTGGCCGGAAAGCCCGACCTCCTCATCGTGCCGGACGGGCCTCTCTATTACATCCCCTTCGAGGCCCTGCTGACCGAGCCGCCGGGAGACCGGGGCTACCGCGACCTCCCCTACCTTCTGCGCCGGCATTCCGTCGCCTACGTCCCCTCGGCCAGCGTGCTCGCCGGGCTGCGGGAGCCGCGGGGGGAGGCCGCGCCGGCCGGCCGCGAGCAGGGCGCCGCCTTCGCCCCGTTCGCCAATCTGGGGGGAGGGGGCGCGGGCGGGGACGCCCCGCGGGGCGTCTCCCGAGACCCGTCGGGCAACCTCTATCCGCAGTTGCGCGCCTCGGCGCGGGAGGTCGCGGCGATCACGGGGCTCTACCCGGGCAAGGCCCTGAGCTTCCTCGACGGCCGGGCCACCGAG
>JAICSG010000056.1 GCA_025937035.1 Thermoanaerobaculia bacterium
GCAGGAGGAGGACAGAGAGCAGACGGCGTAAAGGCATGGACGGTCTCCGTGCGGGAAAAGAAATGCAATCCGTTTGGCGGGCCTCATCATAGACTCTCCCCGGCAGGAAGGGAGAGACCGCCATGCGAAAGCCCACCCTCGTCCTCACCCTCGCGCTCTCCGCGCTCACCGCCTCGCCGCTCTACGCCAACCTGGAGCTCCGCTGGCCGCCGGGGGTGGAGGTGAGCGCCTTCGGCCTGGGATTGGAGCCGCGCACGGCCGGGCTCGACCTCCAGCCCGGCCTCCACGTCACCCTGGGCAGCGCGCCCGGCTTCGGCGCCGCGCTCACCACCCAGTGGAACGACACCCTCTCGACCCGCTTCATGGCGAGCTACGCGCGGCCGGAGATCCGGCTCTCGGGGAGCTCCGCGGCCTCGAGCTCCGGCGGGGACGTCGAGCTGATACCGCTCTCGGTCCTGGCGCAGCTCCGCGCGAAGAGGTTCGTCCGGGTGGTGCCCTACGCCGAGGCGGGGGTCACCTACCTGCTGGTCTCCTCCTCGATGAAGCCGGCGCTCTCGGCCGCCGGGGTCACCGCCCTCCGCCGTCCGGACCACATCGCCCTGATCGCCGGCGCCGGCCTCAAGATCCCTCTGAGAGGGCACTGGATCGCCGACCTCGACGCGACCTACCGCCCCTTCGCGCAGTCGATCTTCATCGTTGGCCCGTCAGGGGTGGTGAGCAAGGAGGAGAAGATCGACGTGCACGCGGTGGCGGTGGCCGGGGGGTTTTCGTACCGGTTCTGAGAAGGTATCTTCAGTGAAAATGATCCGCCTTCTCTCCCTCCTCGCCGCCCTCCCCCTCCTCGTCTCCTGCGCCGCCTACGGGCAGGCGCAGGCTCAGCCCCAGGACCCGCCCGGCACCTGGTACTTCGCCGTCTCGGGCGACTCGCGCGACTGCGGGGACCTGATCATGCCGAAGATCGCCCACGCTGTCGCCGGGGACCGCGAGCACCCGGCGGCCTTCTACTGGCACCTCGGTGACTTCCGGCGGATGTACGGCCCGGACTGCGACATCGTCAAGCGCACGCATCCCGACTGGGACTGCAAGAGCCGCCCGGAAGACCAACTGGGGCCGGAGGAGATGGATCACTATCTGGACACCGCCTGGGACGACTTCATCGAGCGGCAGGTCCGGCCCTTCGCGCCGACCCCGGTCTTCCTCGGCATCGGCAACCACGAGCTCGGCGCCGGCCGTACCGCTCTCGAATACCAGCGCAAGTTCCAGCCCTGGCTGACGAGCGGGCCCATTCACAACCAGCGGGTGGAGGAGGCCAACGACCACTTCTACTCCACGGAAGGGGCCACCTACTACCACTTCGTCCAGCACGGCGGCACCGATTTCATCTACCTCGACAACGCCTCGTCCGACAGCTTCTCGGCGGACCAGATCCATTGGCTGGAGAGGGTCCTGAGTCGCGACCAGGCCAACCCGGCGATCAAGACGATCGTGGCCGGCATGCACGCGGCCCTCCCCTTCAGCCGGCAGAGCGGCCACGCGATGGACGCCTCCTGCCAGGGGCTGTGCTCCGGCCAGCAGGTCTACGACCTCCTTTACAGGACCCAGCTGAAGGGAAAGCGCGTCTACGTCTTCACCAGCCACTCGCACCTGTTCGCCGACCGTCTTTTCGAGAAGGACGAGCACAAGGGGCAGGTCCTGACCGGCTGGCTCGTGGGGACGGCGGGCGCGGAGCAGTACACCGAGCAGATCCAGTACGGCTATGCCCTGGTGGCGGTCCACCCCGACGGCACGCTGGACGCGCGGTTTCAGAAGGTGAGGCGCGATTCGCCGCCGCTCGCCACCGGCCCGGGAGCGGAGCCCCTCACCGCGTTCTGCTTCGAGCAGAACAAGCGCCCGTCGGGGGACTCCGCCTTCAAGGGGACCTGCGCCTGCGGGCAGGCCCAGCCGTGAGGGTCGCCCCTATTTGCTCTCGCTCATCTCGTTGAGATCACGCCGCTCCTGATCGAGGCTGCTCATGGCGTCGATCTTCTCCTGCTCGGTCCCCTCCATGTTGCGGACCTCCTCGGCGTGGCGCTGGTACTCCGCGGCTTTCTCTTCCATTTTCTGAGTCTTCTCGGCCTCGGCGCTGGAGCCGGCGGATGATGGCGGGGGTGAGCTCCTGGGCATGTTGCACCCGGCGGCCAGCAGGGACAGGGACAGGACGGGCCACAGACGGCGGACACGGCTTCCTCGCATGGAAACCTCCCGGTTCAAGTTGAGCTCGAAAAGCTGCGGGCAGCATAGCGTGGGGCGGCGGGAAGAGACCGGCCGGGCGCGCGCGCCCGGCCGGTTCGAGATGCTGCGGTAGCGAGGATTACAGCGAGTTCAGGAAGGTGAGGATCTGGTTCTGCTGCGTGGTGCTCAGGTTGATGAAGTTCTGGATCACCGGCTCCGCCTCGTTCGTGTGGCGAAGGATGGCATTGTAGCGGGTGGTGTTGAACAGGTCGTGCATGAAGCGGGCGCGGGTGCGCAGGCCCCAGAGGGGCGGCGTGCGCAGCTTGTTGGCCGTCGAGGCGCCGCCGTTCTGGACGATGCCGTCGCCCGTGCCGACGTCATGCAGCATGAAGTCGCTGTAGGGGTGGATGATCTTGTCGCCCAGGGCCGCCGGAACGGTGAACTTGCCGCCGTTGATCACGGTGCCGGTCGGGGCGGTGGTGATCGACGTCGTATGGCAGATGTTGCAGCCGATCGAGTTGAAGAGGCTCGCGCCGGCGACCGCGTCCGACGTGTTCGCCAGGGCGGTGTCGCGCGGCGGGACCTTGGTGGAGCGCATGAAGCGGACGAAGGCGTCGACGTCGGGGCCGTCGGGCGAGCCCGTCGCGGCCGCGTCCTCAGGATCGGAGACCGTGTCGAACGCCGCCACGGAGCTCCCCATCGAGGTGTTCTCCGTCGGCTGCAGCACACTGGTGATGCCCATCTCGTTCAGGTAGGCGTCGGCCGCGAACGAGAGGAGGCTGGCCTGCTGGTTCTTCCAGCCGAAGCGGGCGATCCGGGTCTGGCCGGCGGCCTCGGAAAGGGGCACGTTGATGATCTGCCCCTTCATCCCCGAGGGCTGGGCGTTCCGTATGTTCGTGAAGGTGGCGTCGGCGATCGCCTCGACGAAGCCGTCTCCCAGGATGTTGAGCGAGGAGCGGGTGTCCACCGTGTTGAAGGCGGTCGTGAGGCGCTCCTGGATGGCGGGGTTGATCGAGCGGTCGTTGATCAGCGATCCACCGGGGGGATTGGTGAAGTTGCCAAAGGAGTCGGTGGTGCCGGCCCGCAGCTCGGTCACCTGGCTGGTGGCGCCGCTGACCGGGTTCTGGTGGCACTCGCGGCAGGACTGGGCGTTGTAGACCGGGCCCAGACCGTCGGCGATGGTCTCGAACTCGTCGAACGTCGCCCGGTCGAGGTCCATCTGCGTCTGCGTCGTGAAGCCGTTGGTCAGGTTGTCGAAGCCGGCCGGCGCCTCCGTGGACGCGTACACCAGCGGGGCCGCCACGGCCAGAGTCGCCAACACGAAACCCTCAGAGATCCTCCATCTCTTCGTGCCCTTCATCTCCATCTCCTTTCAGCCAACAGAGGGACCGGCCTACAGGGATCCCCAAAGCTCTCGGAGTGAGACTTTGGGGAAACTCCGGTCCCGGAATTGCCGAAATGACAGAGCCCCTGAGTTGAACAGGGTGCGAGCGGAATGGGCTCTACAAGGAAAGGGTGCTCGTGGGGTAGGAAGGCGAGCCTTTCAGAAAAAAATCGTTACACGAGAGTCACAATCTCCGGAGGGAAATGTCCATCCCCCGCCGGGGGCCCCCCGGCCCCCGGACGGAGCTCTGCGGCGTGACCTGGATCAGAGGCCGTCGAGCAGCGAGCCCAGGATCAGCAGGAGCCCCGCGATCACCAGCGACCAGAAGCCCGCCGTGGGAGGCAGGCTGCTGGGAAGGTGAATGATGTGGAGGCCGGCCAGGAGGCCGATCAGCCAGAGGATCAGGGCGATGATGAGCGTCGCCTGCTTCGGAGCCTGCGTCCTGAAACCGCCACCTCGTCTCGCCATAGGGATACCCTCCGCTTCGGTCAGCGCAGCATTGAAAAGGCACTACGGTTGGAGGCCCGACTCTACCGCATCGCCGGCACCGCCGCCAGACGGCTCTTCAGGTGCGCCACGATCTTCGGGCCGTGGTCGCGGGAGTTCTCGATGAAGATGCGGTCGGTCCAGCGGCCGGCCTGGAGGGTCCCCGCCACGTAGAGGCCGGGGACGTTCGACTCGCAGGTCTCGGGGTCGAAGGCCGGGATCAGCGTCTCGGAATCGATCTGGACCCCGCAGCGCCGCTCGAAGTCGGCGTCCGGCTGGTAGCCGATCAGCACGTAGGCGGCCTGGGCCGGCAGGACCCTGGGGCCCTCGGGGGTCAACAGCTCGATCCCCCCCTCCGGGAGGAAAGCCCGCACCTGCGTGTTGAACAGGGCCGGGATCGACCCCTCCTCGATGCGGTTCTCCATATCCGGCTTGACCCAGTACTTGATCCCCGCCTTGACGCCCGCGCCGCGATGGATCATGGTCACCCGCACGCTGTTGCGCCAGAGGTCGAGCGCCGCCTCGGCGGCGGTGTTGCCGGCGCCCACGACCACCACGTCCTGCCCGAAGTGCTGATAGGGCTCCTTGTAGTTGTGGGCCACCCACGGCAGGTCCTCGCCCGGCACGCCCAGCCGGCGGGGGTTGAAGAAGTAGCCAGTGGCGAGCGCCACGGAGCGGGCGCGCAACTCGCGTGGCCCCTGCATCCGCCGGGTGTGGACGGTGAACAGGTCCCCCTCCTTGCGCACCTCCAGGACCTCCTCGTAGAGGGCTATCGGGATGTCGTAGTGCTCCACCACCATGCGGTAGTAGGCGAGCGCCTGCCGGCGGGTCGGCTTGACGTCCGGGATGGAGAACGGCACGTTGGCGATCTCCAGGCGGTCGCGGGTGGTGAAGAACTCCATGAAGGTGGGATAGCCCTGGATGGCGGCGGTCAGCGGGCCCTTGTCGATCAGCAGGACCGAGAGCCCCTGGCGGCGCGCCTCGGCGCCGATGGCGATGCCGGTGGGGCCGGCGCCCACCACGATCAGGTCGAGTATCTCGTTCATTTGGTTTCGTCCTCTCTCGCTCTCGCGGGGACGGGCCGCAGCTCGAAGAGGTGATTCACGGGGCCGTGCCCGTCCCGGTTGCCTAAAGGATACGCGGCGGCGAGGGCTCCCGACAAATAGTCGATCGCTCCGGAGACCGCCCGCGGCAGCTCCTCCCCCGCTCCCAGCCGGGCGGCGATGGCGGACGACAGGGTACAGCCGGTGCCGTGGGTCGAGGGGGTGTGGAGCCGCGGATGGACGAAGCGGTGGACCCGGCCGTCCCGCTCCAGCAGCAGGTCGACCACCTCCTCCCCTTCGGCGTGCCCCCCCTTGGCGAGCACGGCCGGCCCGCGCGTGGAGAGATCCCGGGCCGCCGCCAGCCGCTCCTCCTCGGTACCGGCAGCAAGGCCGGTCAGCGCCTCCAGCTCCGGAAGGTTGGGGGTGACCAGGGTCGCGAGCGGCAGCAGATCGTTCCTGAGCGCCTCGATCGCCTCCGCGCGCAGGAGCCGGTCGCCGCTCTTGGCGATCATCACCGGATCGAGGACCACCGGCACGGCCTTGCCCTGGAGATGGAGCCGCAGGCAGTCCGCCACGGCGCGGACGATCCCGGCGCTCGACAGCATGCCGATCTTGATCGCGTCGGCCCCGATATCCTCCAGGACGGCATCGATCTGGGCCGCCACCATCTCCGGCGGGACCTCGTGGACGGCCCGCACCTCGCGGGTGTTCTGGGCGGTCAGAGCGGTGATGACGCTCATCCCGTACGCCCCATGGGCGGCGAAGGTCTTGAGGTCGGCCTGGATGCCGGCGCCGCCTCCGGAGTCGGAGCCGGCGATCGTCAGGAGCCTCGGAGGGGTCATGCCGGCCGCGGCGCGAGGCGGCCGCGGCGGAGCCAGGCGACGATGCCGATGAGGACGAGCACTGCGACGCTGATCACCTGCGCCAGGGTGAAGGGGCCGAAGAAGCGGTCGTCCTTGGCGCGCAGGATCTCGACCAGGAAACGCTCGACGGCGAGCAGGGCCAGTGTCACGAGGGCGATCGAGCCGGGCTGGTGGCGGCGCCGGAACATCCACATGGCCACACCCCAGATGGCGAGCGCCATGGCGGTCTCGTAGAGCTGCGTGGGGTGGACGCGCATCAGCGTGCTGTCCGGGATCGACTCCGGGATCTTCACGTGGAAGAGGTCGCGCAGGTTGCCGGCGGTGGTCTCGGGGAGGCCCACGGGGAAGGCGATCCCCCAGGGGAGATCGGTGGGGCGGCCGTAGTCGTCCCCCACCAGGAAGCAGCCGATACGGCCGATGCCGTAGCCGATCGCGAGGGCGGGCGCGGCGACGTCGGCCATCGGCCAGGCGGGCAGCCGGCGCCGGCGCATGGTCCACAGCACCCCGATGGCGCCGAGGATGAAGCCGCCGTACCAGACCAGCCCGGAGCGGTCGAGCAGGAGGTGCCAGTCCTTGAACAGAATGGCGTAATAGACCTTGGCGCCGACGATGCCGCCCACCCCGGCGGCGAACACCAGGGCGCTCGCGTCCTCCTCGTCGCCAATGCCGAGCGTCCTCATCCCCCACCGGAGCTGGAGATAGCTCGCGAGGAAGGCGCAGACCAGCATCACCCCGAAGGGGCTGACCGAGAAGGAACCGATATGGAAGAGCTCGCGGATCATGGCGGGGCCCGGGAGGGCCGGGGCGGAAGGATAGCACGGGAACGGCGACGGTTCGGATACACTACCCCCCGAAGAGGAACCCATGGCGAGCGACGATCGCGTGAAGTTCGAAGCTTCCCTCAGCCCCGCGGACGAGGATGGACCGGCTCGTCTGTACGTCTGGATCCGCCGTTTCCACGGCGACGAGGAGCTGACCGGCCGCTACGAGGTGTTCGAGGACCTGCCCCGGCTCGATGAGCTCATCGAGCGCGCCGAGGCCAAGGGCCAGGACACGGCCGACCTGCGGACGGCGCGCGCGGGATTCGCCGAGATCCTGGGCCGCCAGTCGTAAGGCGCGCCACGGCGGCCCACCCCATGAGCATCACCGAGGTATCCCGCGAGCGCTACGCCGCCCTGGAGGAGATGGTCCGGCGCGAGGGCAAGGGGCGATGGCTCGTGCTCACGCACGACAACCCCGACCCGGACGCGCTCGCCTCGGCCCAGATCCTGGCGCGGGTGCTCCGGCAGGCCCTGAAGCAGACGGTGACGGTGGCCTACGGCGGCATCATCGGCCGCGCCGAGAACCGGGAGATGGTCAAGGGGCTCCACCTCCCCTTCAGCCACATCCGCCACCTCAGCCTCAAGAAGTACAAGCACTTCGCCCTGGTGGACACCCAGCCCCGGAGCGGCAACAACCAGCTCCCCTCGCGAGTGATCCCGGACGTGGTCATCGACCATCACCCGATCCGGGCCAACACCCAGACCGGGCCCTTCTTCGACGTGCGGCCGAAGTACGGAGCGACCGCCACCATCGTGGCCGAGTACATGATCGCGGCCGGAGTGCAGCCCACGCACGCCCTGGCCACGGCGCTGGTCTACGCCATCCGCTCGGAGACGCTCGACTTCGCCCGCGAGCACACGGGGCCGGACAAGGCGATCCACGACCTCTTCTTCCCCCAGGCCAACCACCGCCTGCTCGCCCGCATCCAGAGCCCACGGCTGCCCCTCAACTACTTCGGCAACCTGCACGACGCGCTGGAGAACCTGGAGTCGGTCGACTCGCTGATCCTCAGCCATCTCGGGCCGATCGACCAGCCGGACATGGTGCCCGAGATCGCCGACCTGCTGCTGCGCCTGGAGGGGAAGACCTGGTCTCTGGTCACCGGCTACTTCGGCGACCGCCTCTACCTCTCGATCCGCACCACCAACCCGCGCGCGGACGCCGGCGGGCTGATGCGCCGCCTGATCGGCCGCCGCGGCAAGGGGGGAGGCCACGGCATGATCGCCGGCGGCTGGATCGACGCCAGCAAGGTCAACGCCCCCGGCGATCGCCGGGAGCTGCAGCGGAAGCTGGGGCTGCGGCTGGTCAGGGAGCTGAAGAAGAATCCGGAGAAGCTGGGGCGGGTGGAGCTGCGGACCCTCACCCCTGGCCCCTCTCAGGGGTGAGGGCTCAGCGGGTCCCGCAGCCCCGAGTACTGCACCTCGATGTCCTGCACCACCACCTCGTCGTTGGCGATCTCCTCGAAGATCAGCGTGTGGCCGCGCATGCCCTCGACCTGGAGGGTGTAGACCTTTCCGGCCCGCAGCACGTCGATGTCGCGGGCGAGGGTGCGGTGGTCGATGCGGACGCGCAGGTGGCCCTTGGTGCGGGGTCCGACGTCGTCGTGGGCTAGGAAGCGGACGCCCCAGACAGGCGCGTCCTCCAGCGGCACGTGGATCGAGCGCCCCTGGTCGCGGCAGCGCTCGCCGCTGATGCAGCCGGAGCTCTCGGGGGAGGGCTTCCACTCGCGGCGCTCGCGCGGGGCCTTGAGGCCGGCGTAGCGGATCTCGATGTCCTCTACCGCGACCTCGTCGTCGGTGCGGGTCTCGATGAGGAGGAAGCGCCCCCGCCGGCCGTCCACGGGGAATTCGTAGACGTTGCCCGCGTCCGCCACGTCGATGTCGGGTACGAGAGTGGTCTTGTCGATGCGGACCCGCAGATGCCCGGCGTGGGTGTCGCCGATGTCGTCCCCGGCGTGGAACCGGACGCCCAGGACGGGCGCGTCCTCCAGGGGAATGCGGATGACGTCCCCCTGGTCTCCGCAGCGGCTGCCGCCGATGCAGCCCCCCTCCTCGTCATAACGCTCCCAGACCCCTTCCGGGCCAGCCGCCGGACCCGTGGCCCCCTGGGCGGCGAGCGCCGCGAGGAGGACCGCCAGCGGCGGGAGACATCTGCGCCATCGCATCGAAACCATCCCTCCGTCAGACACGGCCTCCAACCCGCGGCCGTGGCGCGGTCATTCCATCGGAGGGGTACGTCAAGGCTGGATCAGAATCTCTGATCGACGCCGACGAGCCGGACGGCTTCGAGGGCGCGGCGGGCGCGCCGGAAGCGGTGCTCCGCGACGTAGATCATCGCCACGGCCTCACCCGAATCGAGCGGCGGCTCGCTCTGGATGTACCAGGGGATCCCATCTTCCTCGAGCCGGAGGGCGAGAGCCTGGAACGCCTCGGCGTCTACGACCTCGGCCAGCGGAATGAACTCCACCTGGGGGGCGGGCTCCTCCTCTCCGGCGAGACATTGCGGCGAGCCCTCCTCATGATCGAGACCACATTCAGGACAGATCATAATAAAACCCTCCTCTCGCTCCGGCAGTCTTTCCGATCACCGGAGCCCCTCGCATTGTGGACTTCTCTCAAAGGGTGCCGAAAAGGGGGTCGGGAGAGACAGTCTTGTGAAAACCTGGACAAGGTGGGACGGAAGGTCTCACTCCCACTCGATGGTCGCCGGCGGTTTGCTGGTCACATCATAGACCACGCGGTTCACCCCCTTGACCTCGTTGACGATACGGTTGGCCACCCGGCCGAGGAGCTCGTAGGGGAGGGGGCTCCAGTCGGCGGTCATGAAGTCGTGGGTGTCGACGGAGCGCAGGGCGATCACGCTCTCGTAGGTGCGGTAGTCGCCCATCACCCCCACGCTCTTGACCGGCAGGAGGACGGCGAAGGCCTGGCTGACCTTCTCGTACCAGCCGCTCTCGCGCAGCTCGTGGAGGAAGATGGCGTCCGCCTCCTGGAGCAGGGCCACCCGCTCGGCCGTGATCTCCCCCAGGATGCGCACGGCGAGGCCGGGGCCGGGGAAGGGGTGGCGGGTGAGGATCTGCTCGGGGAGGCCGAGCTCGCGGCCGAGCTGGCGGACCTCGTCCTTGAACAGGAAGCGGAGGGGCTCGACCAGCTCGAAGCCCAGCTCCGCCGGCAGCCCGCCGACGTTGTGGTGGGTCTTGATCACCGCCGACGGCCCCTTGACCGAGACCGACTCGATGACGTCCGGATAGAGGGTGCCCTGGGCCAGGAAGCCCACCCCCTGAAGGCGCTTCGCCTCGTCCTTGAAGACGTCGATGAAGACGCGGCCGATGATCTTCCGCTTCTTCTCGGGGTCCTCGACGCCGGCCAGCTCGGAGAGGAAGCGCTGGCGGGCGTCGATGGCGAGGATCGGGATCCCCAGGCCGTCGCGCAGGCTGTGGACCACTTGGGACGCCTCGTCCTTGCGGAGCACCCCGTTGTCCACGAAGATGGCGGTCGACCGCTCCCCCACCGCCCGCTGGAGCAGGGCGGCGACCACCGAGGAGTCGACGCCGCCGGAGAGGGCGCAGATCACCTTCCCCTCCCCCACCCGCTCCCGGATGGTGGCCACCGCCTCGTCGAGGTAGGAGGCCATCCGCCAGTCGCCGCGGGCGCCGCAGATCCCGAACAGGAAGTTGCGCAGCATCTCGCCGCCGGAGACGGTATGCGAGACCTCGGGGTGAAACTGGATGCCGTAGAGCCCGCGCCCGGTGTCCTCGAAGCCGACCACCGGCGCGTTCCCGGTGGTGGCGGTCAGCCGGAAGCCCGGAGGGACGCCGCGGATGCGGTCGCCGTGGCTCATCCAGACGGTCTCGCAGGTGGAGAGCCCCGCGAACAGGCGCCCGGGCTCGACGATCGAGACCTCGGCCCGGCCGTACTCCCGCTGAGAGGAGGGATCGACGCCGCCGCCCAGCTCATGGGCCATCACCTGCATGCCGTAGCAGATCCCCAGCACCGGCACGCCGAGCGCGAACAGCTCGGGCGAGGCGGTCGGCGCCCCCTCCTCGTAGACGCTCTGCGGACCGCCGGAGAGGATGACGCCGATGGGGCCCCGGCGGCGGATCTCCGCGACCGGCAGGTCGAAGGGGTGGACCTCGCAGTAGACCCGGTTCTCGCGCACCCGGCGGGCGATGAGCTGGGTGAACTGGCTGCCGAAGTCGAGGATCAGGATGGACTGGTGGGATTTTGGATTTTGGCTCACAGCTCGGTCTCCGACTTCAGCTCGCGGGTCATCAGCTCCTCCAGGGCCCGCCGGGGGTCCTTCCCCTGGTAGAGCACGGCCACCATCTGCTGGGTGATGGGCATCTCGACCCCGCGCTGGCCGGCGAGCCCGGCGATGGCGATCGAGTTGCGGACCCCCTCGGCGACCATGTGGGTCTCCTCCTTGATCTCCTCCAGGCTGCGGCCGGCGGCGAGGTCGAGGCCGATCTTGCGATTGCGCGACAAGCCCCCGGTGCAGGTGAGCACCAGGTCCCCCAGGCCGGCGAGGCCGGCGAAGGTGCGCGGCTGGCCGCCGAAGGCGACCCCCAGGCGGGTGATCTCGTGCAGGCCGCGGGTGATCAGGGCCGCCAGGGTGTTCTGCCCCAGGCCGAGACCGGAGAGGGTGCCGGCGGCGATGGCGATCACGTTCTTGGTCGCTCCGCCCAGCTCCACCCCCACCACGTCGGGCGAGGAGTAGAGCCGCAGCAGCGGGGTCGCCAGGCATTCGCGGACCTCGGTGGCGAAGCGGGCGTCCTCGGAGGCGATCACGGCGGCGCTCGGCACGTTGCGGGCCAGCTCGGCGGCGAAGGTGGGGCCGGAGAGCACCGAGTAGCGGACCTCGCGGCCGGCGGCCTGCCCCTCCTCGGCGGCCACCTGGCTCATCCGCGCCAGGGTCTCGGGCTCGATCCCCTTGGTGGCGGAAATGAGCTGGAGAGGACCCTCAGGGTGGACGGCCAGGAATTGCCGCAGGACGTCCCGGAACCCATGGGACGGCGCGGCCACCACAACGACTTCGCAATCCGCGAGCGAGGCCACGTCCGAGGTCGGCTCCAGACCGGGCGGAAGATCGACGCCGGGCAGGTAGCGGGCGTTCGACCTCTCGCGCCGCATGCGTTCCACCAGCTCGGCGTCGCGCGCCCAGAGCCGCACCGGATGACCGCCGGCGCCGGCGAAGTGGGCGGCGAGGGCGGTGCCGAAGGAGCCCGCGCCGAGGACTCCGATCCGTCTGGGGCCGTTGCAATGAGTCATCGCAGCTCCCTGGCGGGGCGGGCCCGC
>JAICSG010001005.1 GCA_025937035.1 Thermoanaerobaculia bacterium
AGGCCACCTGCGCGCTCAAGGCCTCGCCGCGCAGCCGGTCGCGCTGCCAGACGGCGTAGTCCACGTACTGGACCGGCAGCTCCGGGAGGGGCGACGGCTCGCCGAGCGCGAAGGCGCGGTAGAGGGCGCCCACCTCGCGCACCAGCACCGTCAGCGACCAGCCGTCCGAGACGATGTGGTGCATCGAGGAGAGCAGCAGGTGCTCCTCGTCCCCCAGGCGCACCAGCGTCGTCCGCAGCAGCGGACCGCGCTCGAGATCGAAGGGCCGGCGGAGATCCTCCAGGGCCAGCTCCCGCGCCGCGGCCTCGCGCCCGGCCGCCGGGAGACCGGCGAGGTCGACCACCGCCAGGCCCGCAGCCTGCCACGGATAGACCACCTGCACCGGCGCGTGGCCGTCGTCCGTGAAGGTCGTCCGCAGGACGGCGTGACGGCGCGCGATCTCCGCGAAGGTGGCGGCGAGGGCCGCGGCGTCGAGCCTCCCCAGCAGGCGGAGGGCGGCGGAGATGTTGTAGGCCGGGCTGTCGGGGTCGAGCCGGCTGAGGAACCAGAGCCGCTCCTGGGCGAAGGACAGCGGCAGGGGCTCGCCGGCGGCCCAGGCGGTCCGCGGGATCGGGCTCCAGGCCCGCTCCGGCGCCGCGATCTCGTAACCCAGCCGCGCCGCCAGCTCCCGGGTCGGCTCGCCCAGCGACTCCTCGCGGTAGTCTTCCCGCCAGCGCTCGGCCACCGCGGCGTCCACCCCGGAGCGCTGGTGGAACTTCACGTCTCCCAGCATCCGCGACTCGGCGTACAGGCCGTCGGTCATCCGCCCGGTCATCCGGTACGGCTCGGCCATCGCCGGGTGGTACTCCAGACCGAGGAAAGCGCAGAGCTGCCGCAGCTCCGCCTCCGGCTCGCGCAGCAGCTCCTCGAAGCGCACCGTGTGCTGCCGCTCGCGCGGGATCTCCGCCAGGAACGCCAGGGTGTTCTCGTAGGCCACGTCCCACAGCAGCTCGGCCAGCTCGCGCCGGCTGAACGGATGCTCGCCGTGGAAGAAGATCTGATCGATGCGCGCCTCCTCGAAGGAGCGCACCATGCCCAGCGGATGGCGCAGCAGGTGGATGTAGCGCGGCGCCTCGAACCCCGCCTCGGCCCGCCGCAGCGCCTCCGGGTCCCAGGCGTAGGTCGGCGTCTTGTCCACCAGCGTCCGCCCGCCGATCCAATCCTGCAGGAGACGGTACATCCGCCGCGTCGAGGCCCCTTCCCGCTCCAGCCGCGCCACCTCCTCCAGGGCCTCCTCGGCCGTGTGCCCCCGGGCCTCCATCACCGCCCGCGCCAGCCCCTCCAGCCGGAAGGCGTCGCGACCCGGGAAGGCCTCGCGCCGCTCGCGCAGGGTGTCGAAATTGAGCAGCTCCAGCTCCGGCGGCGCGAACAGCCCGGGATGGCCGCCCAGCATCACGCGCAGCAGCGTCGAGCCCGACCGCGGCGGCGAGAGGACGAACACCGCCGAGGGGTTCTTCGGCTCCACCGCGATGGGCTCCGGCAGCGGTCCGAGGACCCGGATCCATCGCCGCACCTCCACGAGGCTCGCCGCGTCGATCCGCCGGCCGGAGGCCTCGCCGGCCACCTCGCCCACCGGCTCCCCGCCGAAGAGGCGCGCCACGGCGCGCGGATACTCCTTGCGCAGCAGCGCGGCGAGGCCGGCGACCGTCGGCGCGTCGAAGATCGTCACCACGTGGACGATCTCCTGCAGCGTCTCCTGCAGCCGGTTGATGAAGATGGCCCCGGTGATCGAGCTCCCGCCGAGTTGGAAGAAGTTGTCCGCCACCCCGATCGACTCCGCGGCGATGCCCAGCACCTCGCTCCACAGCCCCGCCAGCGCGCGCTCCAGCGGGGTGCGGGGGGCCACCCGCTCCCGCGGGCCCTCCGCCAGCCGCTCCGGCGCCGGCAGCGCCTTGCGGTCCACCTTGCCGCTGGCCGTCAGCGGCAGCGACTCCAGCACCACCAGCGCCGAGGGCAGCATGTAGTCCGGCAGGCTCTTCGAGAGCCCCTGCCGCAGCTCCTCCAGCGACGGCGCCGCCGCCGCGGCGAACAGGGTCACGTAGGCCACCAGGTTGACCGC
>JAICSG010001041.1 GCA_025937035.1 Thermoanaerobaculia bacterium
CCGCCCGGGATTGAAATCCCGGGCGTGCCAGAGGGGACCTTGCCCCTCAAGAGTCAATCTATTGTAAAGTCTCTATGTGATGACGCCCGCCGCCCCCTCAATCCACCGGCTTCCCATCCCCCAGCTCGCCGTGTTTGCCGCCACCCCGCCACTCGGGGTCGCGCCGGGCGAAGGAGTCGAGGTCCCGGGGCACCTCGACGATCGTGCGGGTGACGTTGGGATCGCAGATGTCGTTCTCGCACTCGTAGGTATAGACGTTCCACTCGTCCCGCCGGCTGAAGGCGGACAAGGTCTGATAGGTGTTGCAGTTGCCGCACTTGATTGAAATGTTGCGGATGTTGATCATCTCTTCGGCCATGAGAACCTCCAGGGGGACATCTTCTCACGGTGGCCCGGGTCTTGCACCAATGGGCCCCGCCATGAGAGTAGCACCACGCCTCGGGGCGTTTCTGGCCTTGGCCCTGGGCTTGTCGATGCCAGGATGGCCGGTTGTCGGCCAGCAGCAGCCGCAGCAGCAGACCCCGGAATTCACGGACGAGGTCTCGGTGGGCCTGGTGCTCGTGCCGGTGGTGATCCGCTCCGGCGCCGGCTACGCCAAGAACCTGGAAAAGAAGGACTTCCAGCTCACCGTCGAGGGCAGGCCGGTGCCCATCGAGAGCTTCGAGCGCCGCTCGGACGCGCCGGCGAGCATGGTCTTCCTGCAGGACCTCTCCGGCAGCATGGCGACCGGCGGCAAGCTCGCGATGAGCCAGGAGGCCCTGCGCTTCTTCCTCGACAAGTCGCTCCCGGGCGACGAGCTCTCCATCGCCACCTTCGCTGGCGATCAATTCGACATTGAGGTACCCTTCACCAAGAACCTGGGGGCCCTGCGCGAGGCGAGCGAGCACTGGGAGGCCTACGGCACCACCGCTCTCCATGACGCCGTGGCCCGCATCCCCGAGATTTCCCTGGAGGGCCGCAACCCCAAGCGGTTCGCCCTCCTGATCACCGACGGCGTGGACAACGCCAGCCGTCTGACACCCGAGCAGGCGCGGGCGATCGTCCAGCAGGCCCAGCTCCCCACCTACGTGCTGGGGCTGGGCTCGGGCGATCCCTACTCGCTGAGCCAGGCCGGCAAGAAGCTCTACCGCTATGCCGACGTCCTGAGCCTGCTCGCGGCCGTCACCGGCGGGCGGTACTACCCGATCACGAAGCACGAGGACCTCCAGAAAGCGCTGGCGGAGATCCTCGACGACGTCAGGCATCAATACGTGCTGGGATTCTCGACCGGCGACGGGGCGGTGAAGTTCCGCCCCCTCACGGTCGAGGTCAAGAAGGACCGTGGCCGCCAGGCCGTGGTCTTCCGGCGCGGCTACAAGGGAACCCCGCCCGCGGGAACCCGCGCGGGCGGCTGAACCGCAACCGTGGCCCCGGTCGCTTTTTAGATACGGGGCCCCGAGCCAAGGGAGAAGCCTATGAACATGAAGCCGTGGATCATTTCTGTCTCACTGGTTGCCGCCCTCATCGGCACCACCGGCTGCGCGACCAAGAAGTACGTCAAGCAGGAGACCGGCGCGGTCAACACCCGGGTCGACGAGGTCCAGGGTCAGGTCGAGGAGAACCAGACCCGGCTCAACAAGCACGATCAGACCCTCGCCGCCCACGAGCAGAAGATGGGCGAGATCTCGCAGACCGCCCAGGACGCCCTGCGCCGCGCCCAGGAGGCCGGCAAGCTCGCCGAGGGGAAGTTCCTCTATGAGACCGTGCTCACCGACGACAAGGTGAAGTTCGGCTTCGACACCTCCGACCTCTCCCCCGAGGCCAAGGCCGCCCTCGACGACTTCGCCTCCAAGCTCAAGCAGGAGAACAAGAACGTCTACGTCGAGATCCAGGGCCACACCGACAGCGTCGGCTCGGCCAAGTACAACGAGGAGCTCGGCCTGCTGCGCGCCGAGGCGGTCCGCCGGTACCTCAACCAGAACCAGAATTTCCCGCTCCACCGCATCAACGTCATCTC
>JAICSG010000508.1 GCA_025937035.1 Thermoanaerobaculia bacterium
GTGCCCGAAGAGCACGAAGGGGAGATTCAGGTACGGATCGAGCGCGTCGGCCACCGCCGGCACCATCGTGCCGAGATCGGTGTAGGCGGGCTCCCGCAGCCGGCTCTCCCGGCCGGGGAGCTGCACCGGGCAGACCTCGAGGTCGCCCGGCAGCGAGGCCCCCCAGCCGCGGTAGACGGACGCACCGCCCCCCGCGTAGGGGAAGCAGAACATCCGCATCCTGGCACGAGGGTTTACATCGCGGTAGGCCAGCCACCGATCCGGAGGATTCCCGCCGGGCCGCAAGTCAGTTGGCTTCCTGACCCGCCTGGCGGGCGCGCTCCATCTCCTCCATCTTCTTGCGGAGGGAGAGCGGGCGCATGTCCGTCCAGACTTCCTTGATGTAGTCGAGGCACTCCTGCTTGGGGCCCGACTTGCCCACGTCGTTCCAGCCGAGAGGGTTCTCGCGGTGGGCGGGCCAGATCGAATACTGCTCTTCGTGATTCACCACCACCTTGTAGATGGTGTTGTCTTCTCTATCTTCCCAGCTCATGTGGTTCTCCTTCTGTTCCTCCTCCTAAGTGCCGAAAACGTCCCAGGCGTGACATCCTCGGAGGAAGAAAGGAAAGAGTAGCACGCCGCGGCTCACGCCGTCTCCACCGCCTGCCGGGCCCGGCCGAGGGCCGCCACCAGGGCGTCCAGGTCCTCCGGACCGGTGCGGTAGTTGGTGATGCAGGCCCGCAGGGCGGGTCCCCCCTCCCCCAGCGAGACGGTGCTGATCCAGGCCTCCCCCGAGGCGACCACGCGCGCGGCGACCGCCTCCAGGAATTGCGCCGAGCGGCCGTCCTTGTCAGTATCGACGAAGCAGACCACGGGGAGCGGCGTGTCGTTGACGATCGTCCAACCCGCCTCCCGCAGCCGCTCGCGGAGGAGGTTTCCCATCTCCGTCTGCCGGCGGATCGCCTCCGCGTACCCCTCCCAGCCGGCGACCGCCAGCGAGAGGAAGAGCTTGAGGCCGATGAACCGGCGGGACCACTGCATGGAGTGGGCGTAGGGGTCGGCCACCGGCAGGACGCTCCCCTCGCGCGGCATGTAGCCGGCCGCCACCCGGAAGGTGCGCTCCAGGATGCCGGGGTGGCGGGTCAGGTAGATCCCGGCCCCCATCGGCACCGAGAGCCACTTGTGGGCGTCGAAGGTGAGCGAGTCGGCGCGGGCGGCGCCGTCGAGCACCGGCCGCAGCTCGGGCACCAGGGCCGCCGCGCCACCCCACGCCGCGTCGAGGTGGAGCCAGAGCCCGCCGGCCTCGTCCGCCACCTGGGCGACCTCGGCCACCGGATCGATCGCCCCGGCGCTGGTGGAGCCCACGGTGGCGACCACCAGGAAGGGGGTGTGCCCCGCGCTCCGGTCCTCCTCGATTCTGGCGGCGAGATCCTCAGGGATCATCCGCAGGCTGGAGTCCACCCGCACCTCGCGCACCGCCTCGGTGCCGATCCCGGAGAGGCGCGCCGCCTTGAGGAACGAGTGATGGGCCTCCGGCGAGACGTAGAGCACCGGCTGGCTGCGCAGGGCGAGCATCCCCCGCCGGCCGATCTCGGGAAAGGCACGGGTGAGCGCCGTCAGCAGGGCGGTGTGGTTGGCCTCCGCGCCGCCGGAGGTGAAATTCCCCTCCACCCGGGCCGGATCGAAGCCGAAGCGGCTCCCCAGGGCCCGGATCAGGTGCTGCTCGATCTCGGCCGCGATCGGGTTATGGCTCCAGGCCGCGAGCTGCGGATTGAAGGCGGCCACCAGGGCGTCCGCGGCGATGCCCATCGTGGTCGGCGCCGGGTTGAACAGCCCGAAATAGCGCGGATGCGGGGTGTGGACCTGCCACTTCCAGAGGCTCTCCACCGCGAAATCCAGCGCTTCCAGGGGGTCGAGGGGGCGCGCGAAGTCGAAGGGGGCGAGCGCCCCGCGGATCGCCTCGACGTCGAGCGGCGGGGCCACCCGGGCCTCCCCCACCCCGTTGAGATAGGATTCGATCGCCTCCACCAGGCGGCGCCACAGCTCGCCCCGGGTCTCGGCGTCCAGCATCAGCATGTCGTGATCCTCTCCTTCCGTCGGAACCGCAGATGATAGAGCATCGGTCTACAATGCGCCTCATGGCGACGACCGATCCCGCCTCCCGCCTGGCCCCCTGCCCGCGCACCCCGAACTGCGTCTCCACCGAGGCGCCGCCGGGGTCGTCGAAGCGCATGGACCCCATCCCGTATACGGGCTCGCTCGACGAGGCGCGGGCGCGGCTCCAGCAGGTACTGCGCGAGTACCCGCGGACCCGGATCGTCAGCGACCCCAGCCTGGAGCCTCACTACCTCAAAGCGGAGTGCCGCTCGAAGCTCTTCCGTTTCGTGGACGACGTCGAATTCGTCTTCGACGAGGGGGCGAAGCGGATCCATTTCCGCTCCGCCTCGCGCCTGGGCCGCAAGGACTTCGGGGTGAACCGGAAGCGGATGGAGGAGATCCGGGCGGCGTTCGAGAGGGCCGGGGCCGCCCCCCGATGAGGATCTTCGAATTCCGCGCCAAGACCCGGGTCCCCCGTCCGCGCGCCGAGGTCTTCGCCTTCTTCGCTGACGCCGGCAATCTCCAGGAGCTGACGCCCCCCTGGCTGCGGTTCGAGATCCTCACCCCGCGGCCGGTCGAGATGCGTCCCGGGGCCCTGATCGATTACCGCCTCCATCTCCGCTTCATCCCGATCCGCTGGCAAACCCGGATCACCGTCTGGGAGCCGCCCCACCGGTTCATGGACGAGCAGCTCCGGGGCCCTTACCGCCTCTGGCTCCACGAGCACACCTTCGAGGAGGACGGCGACGGCACGCTCTGCGGCGATTTCGTCCGCTACGCCGTGCCCTTCGGGGCCCTGGCGAACCGGCTGATGGTGGCGCGGGACGTCCGGAAGATCTTCGCCTATCGGGAGAGGCGGCTGAGGGAGATCTTCGGGGCGGCTTGAGGCCGGCCGCTACGGGATGGTGGCGAGCTCAGCCAAAGAGGAGGCCGCTCCCGCGCGGAAGCTGAATTTCGTGAGCTCCGCGAGGGACGCAAACGCGTCCACCCGCCGGAGGATCGTCTCGGGCAGGGGACCGAAGCGCCTCTCGAGATCCTGCAGGAGAGCTCCACGAGCTTCCTGGAGCCCCTTTTCCATCCCTTCCCGCTCCCAGCGATCGGACCAACTAAAGCCGCTTTCCGCAAGCATCGCCTTGACCTCCTCAAGATCGAGTAACTCGGGGAACCTGACCCCGCGGATCCGGGACGGGAGAAGAACCTTCAGCACCCAATCGGTGAACGACTTCCTCAATCCCTCCAGACCCGGCGCCCGTAACCACTCGCTCGCCGCTTCCAGGACCCGTTCCATGGCCTCCGTATCGAAGCTCTTCTCCAGCCGGAACACCGCCGCGGCCAGATTGCGCAACGGCTCCAGCTCCGAGTCGGCCATCCGCATCTCGTCCAGCAGACAGTAGCGGAGCTGCGGCCGGTAGCGCTCCAGACCGCCGGGGACCTCCTCGATCAGCTCCGAGACCTCCCGGGCGGCGTTCCAGAGCGCGTATCCATTATAGAGAACCAGCGGCAGGACGGGTGGCAGTTTGCCCGAAGGGGTGGTCTCTCCCCGCTTGAGAAGGTCCTGGTAGAACAGCCCCAGGTAGACCATCATGCGTAGCGCCATCGAGGAGTCGACGGTGGATTGGAATTCCATCAGGAGATAGACGTAGAGGACGCGGCCATCCTTCCAGCCGAGCTTCCAGACGCAGTCGCTCTCCCGGGGCATCAGATTGGGAGCGACGTAGTTGCCAGGGACCTTCTCCAAGGTGGAGAAGTCGAGGTCTCGCACCCAGTCCTCATGGACGAAGCCGCGGATCAGGTCCTCGACCATCTCGGGATGGGAGAAAAGAAGCTTGTATCCGGAATCGTGCTCCGCCACCACCCCTCCGTTCGACATGCCAGGAAAGAACGCGGCATTCTCACAAGGAACGACGAGCGGCGCAAGAGGCACGATCGGGCCCGACGGGATATCCTCTGAAGCCCGCCATGGCCGCAGACTCCGA
>JAICSG010001143.1 GCA_025937035.1 Thermoanaerobaculia bacterium
CTCGGAGCAGGAGGCGTCGGCGGGTACTACGGCGGCATTCTCGCCCGCGCGGGAAACCGGGTCGCTCTGCTGGCCCGGGGCTCCCATCTGGAGGCCTTGCGGGAGCGGGGGTTGGAGGTCCGCACGCCGGAGGGGACGTTCACCGTGGCGGTCGAGGCGGTGGAGGAGGCGGAGGCTCTGCGGGGGATCGAGCTCGCGGTGGTGGCCGTCAAGAGCTACTCGCTGGCGGAGATCGCTCCGGCGGCCCGGCTGCTGGCCGAGCGCGGGGCGGTGGTGGTGCCGCTGCTCAACGGCGTCGAGGCCGCGGACCGGCTGATCGCGGCTGGCGTGCCGGACGAGCGGGTGCTCGGAGGCTTGACCGGGATCAGCGCTGTGCGGATCGGGCCGGGGATCGTCGAGCGCCGCAGCCCGTTCCAGCGGGTGGTCGTGGGCGAGCGGGAGGGCGGAATCTCGGAGCGCGCGGAGCGGATCGCCGCCGCCTTCCGGGAGGCCGGCGCGGAGGCCCGCGCCTCGGACGACATCACGGTCGACCTCTGGCGGAAATTCGCCTTCATCACCACCATGTCCGCCGCCTGCGGTCTGGCCCGCACGTCCATCGGGCCGGTCCGCCAGGCGCCGTTGGGAAATCTGCTGATCGAGCGGGCCCTGCGGGAGGTGATCGCGGTGGCCCGCGCCCACGGCGTGGCCCTGCCGGCGGACGCGGAAGCCGACGTCCTCGCGCTCGTGAGCGGGATGCCCGGCGCCATGAAGCCGAGCTTCCTGCTCGACCTGGAAACCGGCGGCCCCACGGAGCTCGACGATCTGAGCGGCGCGGTCTCCCGGCTCGGCCGCCAGGCGGGCGTCGAGACCCCCGTGCACGACGTGGCCACGGCGGCGTTGGGCGCGGGGCGCGGGGTCTAAGGCAGCCGCTGCGCCAGCAGCCATTCGATCACGGCCGGATCCTCGTAGGTGCGGCTCCAGGCGTCGTGGCCGGCGTCGGGATAGATCGTGAGCCTCACGTTGCCACCGCAGCCTTCCAGGCGCCGGGCGAGCGCCTCGGACCAGGAGACGGGGATCACGT
Organism: Thermoanaerobaculia bacterium; assembly: GCA_025937035.1. GTDB lineage: Bacteria > Acidobacteriota > Thermoanaerobaculia > Multivoradales > UBA5704 > DATARR01. The sequence goes on from JAICSG010001143.1 coordinate 1,061, forward strand.
CGTCCTGGCGGCCATGGACGATCCAGACCGGCACGTCCTTCAACTGGCAGACCTCCACCGGATTGCCGCCGCCGCTGATCACCAGCAGCGCCGCGAAGCGGTCGGGCGTCGCGACGCCCAAATCCCAGGCGCCGAACGCCCCCATGCTGATGCCGGTGAGGTAGATGCGTTTGCGATCGACCCACAGCGTGGTCTCGAGCTCGTCGAGCAGGTAGGTCAGGGGCTCCTCGTTCCAGACCTGCCCCTCCGGGATCTGCGGCGCCACCAGGACGAACGGGAAGCTCCGCCCGGAGGCGGCGAGCTTCGGCAGCCCCTGCCGCTCCAGCTTCTTCAGGTCGGTGCCCCGCTCGCCGGAGCCGTGAAGGAAGAGCACCAGCGGCCACGACTTGCGGGCGGTCTTGTACTCCTCCGGCAGGTAGCGGAGATAGGGGAGGTCGAAGCTCCGGGCGGCGGTGACGTGGTAGTCGTGCTCGGTGGCTGGCATGGCGATCCCGGATAGAGACGCGCAGATTCGGAAATGGTATCAGGCGCCTCGGCCCGCGCTCCAAGCAAGTAGGATAGTTGCTCTTGAGCCCGTCCGCTCTCCTCCTGTTGCTCGTCGCGGCCGCCGTGCACGCGGGCTGGAACCTGCTGGTGAAGCAGGCCGGCGAGAAGCACATCTTCTCCTGGTGGGCCCTGGTGACCGGCTCTCTCCTGTTCCTGCCCCTCGTC
>JAICSG010000664.1 GCA_025937035.1 Thermoanaerobaculia bacterium
CTCGCCGGCCTGCTGTCGCACTTCGCCGAGGCCGACGACCCGGAGAGCCCCCGCACCCCCGTCCAGGAGGAGCGCTTCCGCGGTGTGCTCGCCCTGTTGACCGAGGAGGAGCGGCGGGGCGTCGAGGTCCACATGGCCAACAGCGCCGCCGCCCTCCATCGCCCGGCCAGCCGCTTCGCCCTGGTCCGGATCGGAATCGCCCTCTACGGGCTCGATCCCGCCGAGCGGCCGGATCATCCGCTGCCGGCTCCGGAGCGTACCGATCTCCAGCCGGTGATGTCCGTCCGCGCGCGGATCGTCCAGCTCCGCGAGGTGCCGGCCGGCACGGCCCTCTCCTACGGCGGGCGTACGGTCACCCGCCGGCGCAGCCGTATCGCCGTGGTCCCCGTGGGGTACGCGGACGGCTATGCCTGGCGGCTGACCGGCAAGGCCGAGGGGCTGGTGCGGGGGCGTCGTGTTCCGGTGGCCGGTTCAGTTACGATGGACATGACCCTCCTCGACGTGACCGAGGTGGGGGCCGAGCTGGGGGACGAGGTGGTGCTGCTCGGCCGCCAGGGGGACGAGGAGATCACGGCCGCGGAGCTCGCGGCGCACGCCGGCACGATCTCCTGGGAGATCCTCTGTCATCTGGGGCTCAGGCTGCCGCGCCGCTACGTGCACGAGGGGAGAGTGGAGGAGCTGATGTCGCGTTTTTCGCGAGAAGACACGTGAAGATGCCGGGCCCCCTCGCGGGGTTCTTCGAGCAGATGGGGCGCTTCATCCAGATGATGGGGCGCGTCTTCGCCTGGACTCCGCGCCCCCCCTACGACTGGCGGGAGCTGTTCCGGCAGATGGTGAAGGTGGGGGTCAATTCCACGCCGGTCGTGCTGCTCACCGCCATGTTCACCGGCATGGTGCTGGCCCTCCAGACCTTCTCCGTGCTGAGCCGCTTCAACGCCGAGAGCTTCGTGGGCTCGCTGGTGGCCCTGTCGATGGTGCGCGAGCTCTCCTCGGTGCTCTCGGGGCTCATCGTCGCCGGCCGCGCCGGCTCGGCCATGGGAGCCGAGCTCGGCACCATGCGCGTCACCGAGCAGATCGACGCCCTGGAGGTGATGGCGACCGACCCGGTCCACTACCTGGTGGTGCCGCGGGTCTGGGCGACCACGATCATGCTGCCGCTGCTGGTGGCCCTGGGCAACGGCGTCGGCATCTTCGGCGGCTATCTGGTCTCCGTCGTGCTGATGGGGGCCAACCCGGTCTCCTACGTCAACCGGACGTTCCAGTTCATGCAACTGAACGATCTGCTCTCGGGTCTGGTCAAGGCGGCCGTCTTCGGCTTTCTGCTCGCCGTCATCGGCTGTCAGCAGGGCTTCTATACGACCGGCGGCGCGGAGGGGGTGGGGCGTTCCACCACCGCCGCCGTGGTGGTGGCGAGCATCGCCATCCTGATCTCGGATTTCTTCCTCACACGGCTGCTCTTCTGATGACCGAACCGTCCAGCAAAACCGACACCGTCAAGATCCGCATCCGCGACCTGCGCAAGTCGTTCGGTCCGAAGGTGGTGCTCGACGGCGTGAACGTCGACATCGTACCGGCGGAGTCGCTGGTGGTCATCGGCGGCTCGGGGACCGGCAAGAGCGTGCTGCTCAAGCACATCATCGGCCTGCTGCGCCCCGACTCCGGCACCGTCGTGGTGGACGGCACGGCGGTGGAGACGCTGGGCAACCGGGAGATCACCGAGTTCCGCCGCAAGTTCGGCATGGCGTTCCAGGAGGGGGCGCTGTTCGACTCGATGACCATCTGGCAGAACGTGGCCTTCCCCTTGCAGCGCCTGACCAAGATGTCGCGCGGGGAGATCGACGACCGGGTGGAGGAGTGCCTGGGCATGGTGCGGCTCGAAGGGGTGAGCGAGAAGCTCCCCTCGCAGCTCTCGGGCGGCATGCGCCGCCGGGTGGGCTTCGCGCGGGCGGTGGCCCACCAGCCGGAGATCCTCCTCTTCGACGAGCCCACGACCGGACTCGACCCGATCACCACGGCGCTGATCGACGAGGTGATCCTCGACCTCTCGGACCGGCTGAAGACCACCACGATCACCATCACGCACGACATGGAGAGCGCGTTCCGGATCGGCGACCGGATCGCCATGCTCAATCGGGGTAAGATCATTGCCGAGGCGCCGCCCGAAGAATTCAAGCGCCTCGACGACCCACGAGTCCAGCAGTTCATCCACGGCCGGGCCGAGGGCCCCCTCTCCGAGGAGACCCCGGCGCGGGGCCCCAGCGACTCGCGGGACGATCTTGGAGAGAAGACGGGAGAGAGCGGAATCCCGAGCCGCTCCTAGGGGCGCTCGGGCCATCGGGAGAGCTATGAAATCACTGGTCAAAGTCGGGGTCTTCGCGACCCTGTGCCTCATCGTCCTGGCGGTCCTGATCTGGAAGATCGAGGACTTCCGCTTCGGCGTCAAGGGACAGCGCCTTCACGCGATCTTCGATTCCGTCGCCGGCCTCGACAACAAGGCCTCGGTGCGCATCGCCGGCGTGCGGGTGGGAGAGGTGAAGAGCGTGGGCCTCCAGGGGACCCGGGCCCGCATCTCCCTGGTGCTCGACAAGCCGATCCCGCTCACCGTGGGCACCACGGCACGCATCGCGAACCTCGGCCTGCTGGGGGAGAAGTACGTCGAGATCATCCCCGGCCCGCCCAACGCGCCGCCGCTGCCGGAGGGCGCCACGCTCGCCGGCACGACCCCGCCGAGCATCGACGACGCGATGGCGAAGATCAACGATATCGGCTCGTCGATCCAGAAGGTCACCGGCCAGCTCGCCGGCAGCGACGTCGCCGGCGGCATCGGCCGCCTGCTGGCGGACATCCAGCTCACCAGCGCCGAGATCCGGGCCCTGGTGGCCGAGAACCGGGCCAACGTCTCCTCCAGCGTGCGGAACATCGACGTCCTGACCGCCACCCTGGCGCGCGAGCTGCCGCGGCTGGCCGCGCAGACGCAAGCCGCTCTCGATCAGATCTCGACGCTGGTGCGGGAAAACCGCGGCAACGTCTCCGACAGCCTGGGGAACATCCGCGAGCTGACCGCCAAGCTCCAGACCTCGGCGGCAACATCAACCGCCTGCTGGCGGACATCCAGCTCACCAGCGCCGAGATCCGGGCTCTGGTGGCCGAGAACCGCGCCAACGTCGCCTCCAGCGTGCGGAACGTCGACTCCCTGACCGCCACGCTGGCGCGGGAGCTGCCGCGGCTGGCCGCGCAGACCCAGGCCGCCCTCGACCAGATCTCCGCCCTGGTGGCCGAGAAC
>JAICSG010000882.1 GCA_025937035.1 Thermoanaerobaculia bacterium
CGGCGCCGCACCCCACCAGGATCTTGACCCGGTGCTGGGGCATCTCCAGCCGCTGGCCCAGCCAGGAGGAGATCATGGCCCCCAGCCGGATCATCGGGCCCTCGCGGCCGAGGGAGCCGCCGGCGCCCACGGTGACGATCGCCGAGAGGGCGTTGATCATCACCGGCCGCGGCGCGATTCGTCCGCCCGACAGGGCCACCGCCTCGATCAGCATCGCCATCCCCTCGCCGCCTCCCCCCTCGCCGCGGCTCTTGCGGTGGGTGCGCCAGTAGATCACCCCCAAGAGCACGCCGCCGATGGCCGGCGCGGTCACGATCACCCAGCGGTGGACCTTGGGGATGATGGTGAGGAGCTCGCCGTGGGAGCCCCAGAGGAGGATCTGGACGGCCGCGATCAGGATCTCGGTGGCGGCGCCGAGCAGGCCGCCCACGATGCCGACGGCGGCGATGAGGACGAAGAAGAGGCGGTCTTCCCGGTTGGCCAGGCCGACGCGGCGGGCCAGGGTGAAGTCGAACGACCGGGCCCAGTCGCGAAGGCGGCGCAGCCAGGCGAGGGAGCGCGTCTTCATGGGAGGGAACTGTATCAGGGCGGCCCGGGGGGCTCCCGAGCACCTTAGCCAAATCTAAACGCGAAGAACTGCTGTTCCATAAACATGCTCACTTGTGTATAATCACCCCCGAGGTCGCCCTCCGGGGTGATCACACCTCCCGGGATTCCGCCGACGAGCGTCCGCCGCCGGTTCTTGGAATCCCACGGCGGAGAGCTCCGCCCCGCGGTACCAACCTTCCTACCGCGGCGCTTGGGTAAACGGCGTCGCGCGCCACGCCCCGAGGGGACCGGTTTTCCGGTCCCCTTCGCCTTTTCTGGGGGTCACGCGCCCTTTCGCACGGCGGCGGAGGATTCGGCGAGCATCGCCGCGGCGGCGGGCCGCCGCTCCTTGCGGGGGGTGAGCACGGTGGGGGTGACCGGCCGCTGGGCCTCGGCGCGGGTGGCCTCGGACCGCTTCTGGCCCACGATGCGGGCGTAGACCGACAGCGCCTGCGCCACCACCTGGTCCATGTTGTAGTACTTGTAGGTGGCGAGCCGGCCCACGAAATGGACGTCCGAGCGCTCCTCGGCGAGCGCCTGGTACTTCTTGTACAGCTCGTTGTTCTCCGGCCGCGGCACGGGGTAGTAGGGGTCCCCCTCGGCCATCGGGTACTCGTAGACCACGCTGCTCTTCGCGTGCTCCTGGCCGGTCAGGTGCTTGAACTCGGTCACCCGGGTGTAGAGGTGCTCGTTGGGATAGTTGACCACCGCCACCGGCTGCACCCATTCCTGGTTGACCGTCTGGTGCTCGAACTTCAGCGAACGGTACGGGAGCTTGCCGTAGCGGTAGTCAAAAAATTCATCCACCGGCCCCGTGTAGATCATCTTCTCGTAAGGAATGAGGTCGACGATCTCCCGGTAGTCGGTGTTGAGCAGGATCTTGATGTTGTCGTGGTCGAGCAGGTTCTCGAACATCCGGGTGTAGCCGCGCAGGGGCATGGCCTGGTAGGTGTCCGAGAAGTAGCGGTCGTCCCGGTTGGTGCGCACGGGCACGCGGGCGGTGACCATGGCGTCGAGCTGGGAGGGGTCGAGCCCCCACTGCTTGCGGGTGTAGCCGCGGAAGAACTTCTCATAGAGCTCGCGGCCGACGCGGCCCACGACCACGTCCTCCGAGGTGCGCACCACCTCCCGGGGCTCGGCCACGGAGGCGAAGAAATTCTCCATCTCCAGGCTGGTCAGCTTCAGCCCGTAGAGCTGGTTGATGGTGTCCAGGTTGATCGGGATGGGGACGAGCTGGCCGTCCACGCTGGCCCGCACCCGGTGCTCGTAGGGGCGCCAGCGGGTGAAGGTGGTGAGGTACTCGAAGACCTCCCGCGAGTTGGTATGGAAGATGTGGGGCCCGTACTTGTGGATCAGGATCCCCGCGTCGTCGTAACAGTCGTAGGCGTTGCCGCCGATGTGCGGCCGGCGGTCCACCAGAAGAACTTTCTTGTTCGATCCGCGGGCCAGCCGCTCGGCCAGAACGCTCCCCGCGAACCCCGCGCCCACAATCAGATAGTCGAACATCACCGGCTCCTTTCGAGTCGTCGTATCCCAGATGCACGGAGCGGTCCTTCCGCCGCGGGCCAGGCCGAGAAAACGTCTGTCAATCAATTCGTCTCGTCCGGCCCGCCGCGGCGCCGCAGCACGGCGCCGTCGATGAGGTCGGACATGTGTCGGAACGTGCGGCTCCAGGAGCCGCGGGCGAGGAATTCGTCGACCTGGGCCAGCCAGGGCTCCCGCTCGGGGGAGCCCTCGCCGAAGCGTTGCATCGACCGCTCGGCGGCGGCGACGAAGGTCTCGGGGTCCTCGGCGATCTCGACCAGCGCCAGCTCGCCATAGGGGCGCACCACGTCGCGGATGGGGGTCGA
>JAICSG010000980.1 GCA_025937035.1 Thermoanaerobaculia bacterium
AGAAGAAAGCGGACGAGGGGCAGCGCGAGGATCTCAAGGAGAAGGTCAAGGCCTTCGCCGCCCAGAAGGGATACCGTCCGGAGAAGGAGCTGCTCGGCCAGCTCATGACCCAGAAGCTCGTGCGCGCCGTCGAGTCCGAGAACCAGCTCGAGGAGGTGATGACCGACTTCTGGTTCAACCACTTCAACGTCTCGCTGACCGACAACAAGGCCCGCCCCTTCCTGCTCTCCTACGAGCGGGACGCCATCCGCCCGCACGCCCTGGGCAGCTTCCGCGATCTCCTGGAGGCCACGGCCAAGAGCCCGGCCATGCTGGTCTACCTCGACAACGCCCAGTCCACGGCCGCTGAGAACGAGCCGACCACGATGCAGGACGAGATGGGACGCACGCCCCGCCAGCGGGCCCGCTTCGGCGGCCGGGGGCTCGGGGCGCCCGGCGATCCGTCCACGCGCCCGTTCAACGGCCAGGGGATGCTCGCCGCCCGCCAGAACCGGCTCGCGCGGTCTCCCCAGGCGCCGAAGCGCAAGCAGCAGGGGGTCAACGAGAACTACGCCCGCGAGCTGATGGAGCTCCACACCCTGGGCGTCGACGGCGGCTACACCCAGCAGGACGTCATCGAGGTCGCCCGCGCCTTCACCGGCTGGACGATCCTCCCCATCCAGCCCAAGGTCCGCCAGGCGACCGAGACGCGGCTCGCCCGGGCCGAGCGGGCCGGCGGCCTGGGCTTCCGGCAGGACGGGGACTTCCTCTTCCGGGCTGACGCCCATGACGCCGCCCCCAAGAACATCCTGGGCGTCAAATTCCCGGCCGGCCGGGGGATCGAGGACGGCGAGGCCGTGCTCGACCTGCTGGCCGCCCAGAAGGCCACGGCGAGGCACCTCTCGACCAAGCTGGCCGTGCGGTTCGTCTCGGATCATCCGTCGCAGGCCCTGATCGACCGGCTGACGGACGTCTACCTGACCACCCACGGGGACATCCGCCAGATGATCGTGGCGATCGCCGACTCCCCTGAATTCTGGAGCCGCGACGCCGTCGGCTCCAAGATCAAGTCCCCCTTCGAGCTCACCGCCTCGGCCCTGCGGGCCACGGACGGCGAGATCGTCGATCCGCGGGCCGTCCTCCAGTGGATCAACCGCATGGGCCAGCCGCTCTACGCCTACCAGGCGCCGACCGGCTATCCCGACCGCGCCGAGGCCTGGGTGAATACCGGCTCGCTGCTCAACCGGATGAATTTCGGCCTGCAGCTCGCCGCCAACCGGGTCAAGGGGGTGAGCCTGGACCTCCCCGCTCTCAACAAGGGGCGCGAGCCCGAGTCCCGCGAGGAGGCCCTGAAGACCTACGCCGCCCTGCTGATGCCGGGCCGGGACCTCACCGCCACCCTCAAGCAGCTCACCCCCATGGTGGCCGATCCCGGCCTCGCCAAGCGGGTGGACCAGGCCGCCCCCAAAGAGGCCGCCAAGGCCGCGAAGAAGGGCGATCCCAACGAGGATCTCCTCGACGGCACCCCGGAGATGGCGGTTCAAATGCCCCGCTCCGTGAAGGTCCGCGGCATGTTGGGCGACGAGCCCAGGCAGCCGGTCGACAAGAGGCCGCCCACCCCGCTGGAGCAGGTGGTGGGGGTGATTCTGGGGTCGCCGGAGTTTCAGCGGCGCTAACTACTAGCAATTCAAGAAGATAGGAATACTCATCATGGTAACTCGCAGACTCTTCCTGAAGACCGGAGGCATCGCCCTCTTCACCCTGGGCGTGGGCGGCGGGCCGGGGTTCATCACCCGGGCGGCGATGGCGGCCCAGGGGACCCCCTTGACCTCGTCGCGCCGCCGCAAGGTCCTGGTCGCCATCTTCCAGCGCGGCGCCATGGACGGCCTCGCCGCCGTGCCGCCGATCGACGACGCTACCCTCAAGGGGCTCCGTCCCCGCTTGGCCATGAACGGCGCGCGGGCCGCCGGCGACGAGGCGCTGCTCGACCTCGGCACCGGCTTCGGCCTCCACCCCGCCCTGGCGCCGCTGATGCCGCTGTGGAAGGAGAAGCGGCTGGGGATCGTCCACGCCGTGGGCTCCCCCGACCCCACGCGCTCGCACTTCGACGCCCAGGACTTCATGGAGACCGGCACCCCCGGCCTCAAGGGGACCCCCAGCGGTTGGCTCAACCGCGCCGTGGGGCTGAT
>JAICSG010001140.1 GCA_025937035.1 Thermoanaerobaculia bacterium
GCCGTCCGGGAAGACTCAAAACGCGTCATCCAGCCCAGAAAACGGCTTCGGGAGCGCTCGAAACCGGTCCGGATGCTCTCTCAGGGCCCCGGGTCCCACCCGGAAGGCGCCATCTCGAAGCTGGAGAACTCGAAGGCGGGCGCCACGGTGCACCCCACCAGCACCCAGCCGCCGAGGGGCCGGGCCGACTGCCAGACCCCGGCGGGCACCACCGCCTGGGGGCGTTCCCCGGCGGCGAGGTCGGACCCGAGCCGCAGGGACGAGCGCCCGGCTCCGTCCGAGAGGGTCAACTCCAGAGGGGCTCCGGCGTAATGATGCCAGACCTCGTCCGCGTCCGCCACCCGGTGCCAGGCCGAGAGGTCCCCTTCCCGCAGAAGATAGTAGATGGCGGTGGAGGCGGCGCGGCGGCCGTCCGGCGCCGGGGCGCGGAAGGTCTCCCGGTAGAAGCCCCCCTCCGGATGAGGCTGGAGGCCGAGGAGGCGGACCACCTCCTCCGCCGTCGGCCCTGAGCTCACGAGCAGGGCCCGTCGCCAGGGCAGGGGGCGATCCGCCAACGGATGGTGACGCTGGCCTCGACCCCCACCTCCCCCGCCGAGACCGGGGTGGTGGCGATGGCCTCCGCCGCCAGGGCGACCCGGCCGCGGAACGGCGAGGGGGGAGGCGAGACCGAGACGCCCCCCTCGGCCACCTCGAGGATCTCGACCAGCTTCACCCGCAGGGCCCGCGCCAGGGCCTCGGCCTTGGTCCGCGCCGATCGCACGGCATCGGTGAGGGCCGTCGCCCGGGCCGCGCTGTCGTCCTTGAGGCCGAAATCGACGCCGTCGAGGTTGTTGGCCCCCGCGGCCAGCCCGGCGTCGATGACCGGCCCCACCTTGGAGAGGTCCTCGACCCGGACGGTCACGGTGTTGGAGGCCTGATAGCCGGTGATGCGCGGCCCCTGGTCCGGCCGCCCTTGAGCGTACTGGGGGTTGAGGGCGAGGCCGGTGGTCTGGATGCGCTCCGCCGGAATGCCGGCCTTGCGGATGGCGTCGAGGATCGCCTGACCCGAGCGGTTCACCCGATCCTGGGCCTCGCGGGCGGTGGGCGCTTGGGCGAGCACCCCGAGCCGGACGGTCGCCACGTCGGGCGCCACCCGGGCCTGTCCCGTCCCGGCGACGGTCAGGATCGGGGGCTCCAGGTCCTTCCAATCACTTCCGGTGGGCCTGGGGGCCTGCGCCGCGAGGGGCGCCGCCAGGGCCAGGGCGATCACGGCCAGCTTCAGGGTCTCGCGCATCCGCACATCCTCCTCTCCCTCAGTATACGAAGAAGCCCCCGCCGGCCGTCGGGCCGGGCGGGGGCTGGGGGTGCGAGGGGATGGAGGCTCAGCGCTGGGGGGTTTGTACGTCCACGCTCGACTCGGACTTCGTCCGGCCGGAGCCTCGGCTGCCGAAGATGTCCACGAGGTTGAGCAGGAAGCTGCCCGAGGCCGCCACGCCGGCGTAGAAGCTGAAGCCCGCGAAGGCTAGGATGGCGGCGATGAGCGCCAGCAGAGCCGCCGCGATCCGGGCGACGGGAGGCGAAGGAGGATTGATCGGACCGATGACAGGTTGTGGGTCAGCCATTGTGCTCACCCCTGATCCTTCGAAGCATCTTCTCTCCCTCCATGTCGAGGCGTGCTCGCACGCCTGTTTTAATCAAAAACGGTTGCCATCCACTATAATGCGTGGCAAACGGCCCGGCGGTACAGGACTGGTCGAGCTCAGCGGGGCTCGCCGAAGAGGATGAAGGGCGCCCC